>CAXNGJ010000011.1:0-10499 GCA_964201895.1 Terrimicrobiaceae bacterium | reverse complement strand
AATGATGCCCGGCTTTTTGTGATCTGCGATGGATGCTACGAAGTCCGCAACCCATCGGGGGAGATGGCAGATTACAATGTCTTCGAGACATTCATGCTGGCGAACGCCGCCGGGCCTGATCCGCTTGAGGCTCTCGAGCAGTGGGCGCTTGAAAAACAGGGCGCAAGCACGCTCGATGACGATTTTTCAATTATGGAAATTCAATTCCCCGCATGAAGGAAGAGCGCTCCATTCGCATCGGGAATTCCATCGGCGAAGTCGCATCGGCGCTGAACGAGTCGATGATCTGGCTGGGCCAGTTTGAGGTTTCAGCAAAGGCGCAGTATTTTGTGAGGCTCACCATTGAAGAATTGGCTACGAATTGGATCAAATATGGGTGCCAAGAGACGCGAGAACACCTGATGACATTTCATCTTCACCACACCGCCGACAGGCTGATTTTCAAAGTGACGGACAACGGCGCCCCCTTCAATCCGTTGAATGCGCCCATTTCCTCCACAGACCTTCCTCTGGAGGAACGCGATCTCGGAGGCCTCGGCATTCTTCTCTTGCGAAAAATGGCTGATCACATGAGCTATGAGCACCGTGATGGAATGAATATTCTCACACTAGAAAAAGTATCCCAGTGATCCAACGATGATTAAAAGCAACAAAACCAATTTCCCGAAAGCGGGTGTTTTTATGGGATCCCTGCTGCGTTTCGGCATTGCCCGCCAGTTGCAATTTTTCGTCGCGCTGGCGGCAATTCTCGCCCTCGGGATCACCACTTTAACAAACTACCGACTCGGCCGCGCCGAGTTGCTGAAAGTGGCCAATGCAAGAGCGATGTCCGAAGTGACCGACTCCGCCCGCGAACTGGATGATTTATTCTCCCGCATCGCCATGCTGCCTCGCAGCATTGCCACTCTGCAGGAGGCCTACGGAAACACGCCTGATCCGGCCATGACGAATTTTCTGCGTGAGTTGATGATTCGCACGCCGCCAGAGGATGTCTACGGCCTCTACATCGCCTACGAGAATGTCGACTCCTTCCTAGCCTTCCACCGTAGATTCTGGCCCAACCTCACCCCGCTTGAATACGACTACCGGGCGCCAGGGCAGGAATGGTATCAGGGCCCAAAAAACTCAAAGTCCCTTTTTTTTACTGAACCCTACTTTGACGAAGGCGCGGGAAATGCCAGCATGGTCAGCCTGACTGTGCCAGTTCTTGGCAAGGACAAGGAATTCCTAGGCGTGGCTGGCGCCGATCTGTCACTGGAGCAGGTTCGCCGCATCGTAAACGGAATTCACATTCGACTCCACATGGACGGGGCGAGCGAGATAAACGACGATCAGATCGCATATCTCGTGAGTCGCAGCGGTCGTATCATCGCCCATCCCGAGCCCACGCTCATGTTGAGGAAGGATTTTCCCGGAGCCGAACTATCGACCTTGCCGGTCGGCAAGGAAATTGCAAAGCGTGCGGAGGGCTTTGCAACATTCTCAACCGGTGGGCGTGCCATGCGGGCTTACTGGGCCACTGCACCGCTCACAAATTGGAAGCTGGTGCTCGTTGTCCCGGAGGCCATCATTCTTGAACCTGTGCTGCAAATGGCTTGGCAAACGCTCCAAGTCGGCCTGGGAGGGGTTGTTTTAGCCGTCTTGATGGCCACTTTTGTTGCTCGCCGATTCTCTGGTCCGGTATTGCAACTCCGCGATGCATCCACCGCATTGCAAGAGGGCGGGTTCAACACGCTCGAGCTCTCAGGCCTCTCGCGCAGGGTAGATGAACTCGGAGATCTCGCACGCACATTTGAAACGATGGCGGAGCGCATTAAGTCGCGAGAACTGGAACTCGCGGATTGGAACCTAAACTTGGAATCCACCGTCGCGCAGCGCACTTCGGAACTGGCCCAGGCCGTGAAACTCGCCGAGTCGGCAAACCGCACGAAGAGCGCCTTCCTTGCCAACATGAGTCATGAATTGCGAACGCCAATGAATGCGATCATCGGCTACAGCGAAATGCTGGCGGAGGAGGCCGAAGAACTCGGTCAGGAAGGATTTTTGCCGGATCTCAAAAAAATAAAAAGCGCCGGCCGGCATTTGCTCGAGCTGATCAACGATGTCCTCGATCTTTCCAAAATCGAGTCAGGCAAAATGACCGTCTATTGCGAGAATATTGAAGTCACCACGATGATTCGTGACATGGAAACGACCATGCTGCCGGTCGTTCAGAAAAATGGCAACACGCTCACTGTCGAAATGCCCGAGGACATAGGCGTCATGCAAAGCGACCTAACGAAAATCCGCCAAACCCTCTTCAATCTCATCGGCAACGCCGCGAAATTCACCCAGGGTGGGCAAATCAAGCTCACCGTCGGAGCTCATACCAAAAGCCGCCGCCAATTCATCACTTTTACCATCTCGGACACAGGCATCGGCATGAAGCCAAACCAACTGGAAAGGCTCTTTGAGCCATTCACCCAGGCGGATGAATCGACAACGCGGAAATACGGTGGCACCGGCCTCGGACTCGCGATCAGTCGCAGATTTTGCAGAATGCTCGGCGGTGACATCGAGGCTCAGAGCAAGCTCCGTAAAGGATCCACTTTCACTGTCACCCTACCCCGCAAGACGAAAAAGCCCAAGGCTGAGAAAACCCCAGAGGCTTGATGCCAGCCTGTCGTCCGATGGGAGGGTCATCGTCTCGCATGACCCAAGCTTCAGCCTCGTAGAGGGGTTGGCAAAAGCCGTTATTCGCGCGATTTTGAGTGGGATTGTGTCTGAAAGTGATTCCTAGCCTTCAGTGAATGAAATTTGGGCCATGCGGGACGATGGCCCTCCAAGGGGCGAGGCGAGGTTCGCCGGTTCTAGAGGTTCTCTGAGACCAATGCGGACTCGCGCGATGAATGGACTTCCATGGTCTCAAGGAATCCCGCCATTTCAAACACATCGTGGACAGTAGGCGTCAGTGACGCAAAGGCACAAGTGCCGCCCCGGAATTTCATCTGCTTCACGGTTGCAAGAAACACCCGCAGGCCGGCGCTGCTTGTGAAGGAGAGACCGGAACAATCCAAAACCACGCGCTGAACGTCAGTCGCTAAAACAGCATCCAGAGAGCTTTCAAGCCCTCCCACGGTGAGAGCGTTGAGGTGGCCATCCAGCGTTAAAACGACAGATGTCCCAAGATTCAAGACAGCAACTTTCAGTTCAGGCAGGCTCATGTGATGAGAAGTTTGATAGTTCCTGCACGCCAGAGTTGCGATGTCTTTTTATCGACTCCACTGGAGCATGTCTGAGTTTGCATTTGAAATCAGGGCAACCCTGTTCATGATATAAACGATGAAAACTTTATTACTCTGCCTTCTCCTCGCCGCCGCACCTTTGCATGCCTCGGACCTTTGGAGCACTGACTATGCGGCTTCTATTGCGCAAGCCGCTGCTTCAAAAAAACCGGTTCTTCTGGAATTCACGGGCTCGGACTGGTGTCCGCCCTGCATGAAGCAGAACAAGGATGTGTTTGAGCAGCCAGCCTTCGAGAAATTCGCAAAAGACAAACTCGTGCTGGTGAAACTGGATTTCCCACAGCGCAAGGAACAGGAAGCAGCCATCAAAGAACGCAATCAAAATCTCGCTGCGCAGTATGGCGTGACAGGCTTCCCAACAATCATCCTGCTCAATTCCGAAGGTAAGGAACTCGCCCGCCAATCAGGCTACGCCGGAGGTGGAGTGACAGGCTTTATCGACTGGGCAAACAAGAACCTCAAGTAGCGTCAGACCGACGGAAGCCTTTTCTCTATGCAAGACGTTCTTGAGCTTTTCAAACATACCGGAGCCCTGCTCCACGGCCACTTTGTCCTTCGCAGCGGTCTGCACAGTCGCGAATTTTTCCAGTGCGCCCTCCTGCTTCAGGACGCGCCCATCGCGGCGCGCGTGTGTGGAATGCTCGCGGAAAAGCTAAGCGCCTATGATGCCGAAACCGTCGTTTCCCCCGCAGTCGGGGGCATCATCGTCGGTCAGGAAGTCGCCCGCCATCTCGGCAAGAGGCACATATTCGTGGAGAAGGATGGAAATGGAGGACTCGTTCTGCGGCGAGGATTCGAAATCCGCCCGGGACAACGATTCGTCGTGGCAGAGGATGTCGTAACACGCGGTGGCCGTGTTCAGGAGACGATCCAGATCGTGCGCGACCATGGTGGAATCGTCGTAGCAGCAGGATCTATCGTGGATCGCAGCGGGGGCGAACTCCCCGACTTTGGATGTCCCTTCGTCTCCTTGGTTCAAATGAATGTGGAAACCTTCGCGGCGGACAACAGTCCCGCCGACCTGCAAGGTACTCCTGCCATCAAGCCCGGCAGCAAGTAGCCCACCGCTGCGATTGACATGGCGGCCGACACAGGCAAAATGCGTGGCTCACATTTCAACCACACATACCACTATGGCACTTGCATCCGGCTCCAAAGCTCCTGAATTCACACTCAAAACCATCGGCTCCGAAGGCCTCGCGGACTTCAGCCTCTCGTCGAACTTCGGCAAGAAAAACACCGTCCTTCTTTTCTTCCCCCTCGCCTTCACTGGCGTCTGCACACAGGAACTCTGCGATGTCACCGCAGGCTTGGCGAAGTATGAATCCCTGAATGCCGCAGTCGTGGGCATCAGCGTGGACAGCCCGTTCGCTCAGGAAGCCTGGGCTAAAAAAGAGAACATCAACATCCCGCTCGTAAGCGATCTGAATAAGGAAACGGCTAAAGCTTACGGAGTCCTTCTGCCAGACCTCATCGGCCTCGGCGCCGTGTCCGCACGCGCGGCCTTCGTCATCGACAAGGACGGCATCATCCGCCACAGCGAGCAAACTCCGACTCCAAAGGAACTCCCCGATTTCAACAAAATCGCCGAGGTGCTCGCATCCCTCTAACCTCTCTCGCGGAAAAAATCAAAAATCTCCTTGTCACGGGGTGCGAGTCGTGATGACCTTGCACCCCTTTTCCGCAAAACAAGCGGAGCACTTTTAATATGGCTAAAGAAATCGTAGGACAGATCAAATTGCAGATTCCCGCAGGTGCCGCAAATCCGGCCCCGCCCGTAGGCCCAGCCCTCGGTCAACAGGGTGTGAACATCATGGCATTCTGCAAAGAATTCAACGCCGCCACTCAAAAGCAGTCTGGCGACATTCTTCCGGTGGTGATCACCGTCTATAAGGACAAAAGCTTCACCTTTATCACCAAGGCGCCACCAGCAGCGATCCTCCTCAAAAAGGCCGCAGGTCTCGCATCAGGCTCGAAAGAACCCAACAAAGTCAAGGTTGGCAAGATCTCGAAAAAGCAGGTCATGGACATCGTCAAGATCAAGATGAAAGACATGAACGCCCGCACCGAAGAGGCCGCATTCCGCACGCTCTGTGGAACGGCCCGCCAGATGGGGCTCGAAGTCGCCGAATAGAATCGGTTTCGTATTTTTAAATCCACAACCCGCCACTTCCTCACAGAAGTGGCGGGTTCTTTTTTTGGGCTTGTGTTCCTGAAATTCCATATCCACGTGGTCGTTTAATTTCTACCCTGCGGGGTATGTTACGCAATTGTCACAAATCTGATTTTGGCGCATGCTGCCCGTCTTAGTTCACTCACCCATCACATGAAACTCACATCAAGCTGGGCACTTTGCCTATCGATTGCCACATCACTCGCCTCCGTCACATCAGGACGAGCTCAACAAATCTCAGGTGCTGGCGCCACATTTCCCGCTCCGCTCTATCAGCGCTGGGGTGTTGAGTTCAACAAGGTCCAGCCAGGTATTCAGGTGAATTACCAATCCGTTGGCAGCGGAGCAGGTGTCAAAAATTTCATTCAAGGAGTGGTGGACTTCGGAGCGAGCGATGCTTCCATGTCCGATGAAGAAATCGCGAAAGTCCCTGCGGGTGCCGTCCTAATTCCAGCCACAGCAGGAGAAATCGTGTTTGCCTACAACCTGCCCGGGGTCACTGGAATCAAGCTGACCCGCGAAGTCATGTCAGGCATCTACCTTGGCACAGTCAAAAAGTGGAACGATCCCGCCATCCTCAAAGCCAACCCTGATCTGAAACTGCCCAACATGCCGATTCAGGTTGCCTACCGTTCCGACGGCAGCGGCACGACATATGTTTTCACCCAGCACCTCTCCAAGATCAGCAGTGATTTCGACGATCAGGTTGGAACAGATAAATCCGTCACCTTCCCCGTCGGCGTCGGCGGCAAGGGTAACGAAGGTGTGACCGCCCTCATCAAACAGAGCCCGGGCACTGTTGGATATGTCGAGTATGGCTACGCGAAGGACAATGGCCTCTCGATGGCATCACTGCAGAATAAATCCGGGAACTTCGTTGCCCCTGATATCACATCGGCCCGCAACACTCTCAGCAATGTGCAGCTTCCTGAGAACCTGCGCATCTGGCCAGTGGATCCCGAGGGCGCGAATGACTACCCCATCGTGAGCTTCACCTGGCTGTTGCTCTACAAAAAATATCCCGACGCCGCAAAGCTCAAGGCGATCAAGGAATTCGTGAACTGGGGCCTTACAGATGGACAGTCCTTCTCTGAAAGCCTCGGCTACATTCCGCTTCCGGCACCTGTTGTGGAGAAGGCCAAGGCAGCTCTCTCAACGATTCAATAACCGCGAAAGGTCCGACCAAAGTGTCAGCACCTGAAAAAGACATCATATCGCAGTCTGGTTATCGGCCAGCGCCGGATTTCTTTAAGATTCTCTGTCAGACGGCTTCCATCCTGACGGTGCTGATGCTTGGTTGGATTATTTACGAAATCATTGAATCCGCATGGCCTGCGATTCAAAAGTTTGGACTGGATTTTATCACCACGTCGGCTTGGGTTCCGAACAGAGAGCGTTTCGGTGTTCTTCCGTTCATTGTTGGCACTGTGGCCAGTTCCCTTCTCGCCATAATGTTGGCATTTCCTCTGGGCGTTTCGATTGCGATTTTTTTGAGTGAGAATTTTCTTTCCCCCTCGATCCGGCAAACCATGCGGTTTGTGGTGGAAATGCTGGCTGCGATTCCAAGTGTTGTTTACGGCCTATGGGGAATTTTTGTCATCATCCCCATTGTAAAAGCTTTTGGCGACTGGGCGGTCAACTCCCTGGGTGGCTTCCCGCTTTTCTCCGGTCCAGCCTACGGCAACTCCTTGCTCACGGCCTCGGTCGTGCTTGCAATTATGATTTTGCCCACGATCACTGCCATCTCTCGCAATGCCTTGGCGAGCGTTCCCAAAACCCTCCGCGAAGGGGCCTATGCCTTGGGGGCAACGCGCTGGGAGGCCATTTTCAGCGTCATCCTGCCGACTGCCGCTCCCGGCATTGTGGCGGCGACGATTCTTGGTCTTGGACGCGCCATGGGGGAGACCATGGCCGTGGCCATGCTCATCGGAAATAGTTCAAGGCTCTCTTGGTCGGTCCTCTCACCCTCGGGAACCCTTGCCGGCCTGCTGGCAAATCAGTTTGGCGAGGCGCAGGGCCTTCAAGTGAACTCTCTGATGTATGCCGCCTTGATACTTATAGCGATAACCCTTCTTGTGAACCTTTTAGGAGAGGCTGTCCTGCGCCACACGCAGAAGAAAACCGCTGGCATACGCTGACCCACCATGGATTCCATCGCCTCACATTCCTTGGATTTCTTCGACGGCGAATCTTCTGAAAACACGAAGATCGTTGCGCGCTCGCTGACAAACCGCCTGCTCAGTGGCATCTGCATCACACTTTCGCTTCTAACGATGGTGCCTTTGATTTCGATCATTTTTCTGCTTTTGAAAAAAGGCCTACCCCTTCTCGGCACAGCAATTTTTACTGAATTGCCGCCTGCTGCGGGTATGAGCGGTGGAGGCTTTGGAAATGCCATTCTCGGCACGTTGGCGATGGTTGGAATCGGACTGGCTATCTCGGCACCAGCGGGAATCCTCTCGGCGATCTACATCAACGAATACTCGCCGACATCCCGCCTCTCGCAAGCCGTGCGCCTGGTGGCCAAGCTGCTCACAGGCATTCCATCCATCATCTGCGGTGTGTTCGCCTTTACCGTAGTTGTCATGACAACAGGCACTTTCTCGGCTTATGCGGGCAGCATGGCTTTGGCCGTCCTCATGCTGCCAACGATTCTTCTCACCTGCGAACAGGCGCTTCTAGGCGTCCAAAGCGCCTACCGTGAGGCGGCCTATGGCCTTGGAGCCACACGATTCCAAACGATAGCCCGAGTTGTTCTTCCCGATGCTTTTCCCGCGATCATGACAGGCGTCATGCTGGCAGTTGCCCGTGCCGCAGGGGAGACAGCGCCTCTGATTTTCACAGCCCTTTTCAGCCAATTTTGGGCGAAGTCGCTGAATGAACCGACGGCTTCCCTCTCCGTCCTCATTTACAATTTCTCCACGGTTCCATTTCCACACCAGATCGCAATGGCATGGACGGCCTCACTGGTTCTCGTCGCCTTCGTAACGCTCGCCAACATCGCAGCCCAAACCATATTCTCCCGGAAAAACTGACCGACCCTATTCAAGGAAATCCGATGCAAATCTCAAACGAAGCACCTGCAAAAAACACAGCGGAGGACAGGAATCCAATCGGCCGACCGGATTTTATATCCGTAAAGGATTTCAATTTTTTCTACGGAAAAAAACAGGCTCTCCATGAGATCAACATGGACATTCCCGAGCGTCAGGTCACCGCGCTGATCGGCCCTTCCGGATGTGGCAAATCCACACTCCTGCGCAATTTCAACCGAATGAATGAACTCATCGATGGCGTTCACCACACGGGCGATATCCGCATCCTCGGAAAAAGCATCTTTGACAAAGGGGTAGAGGTTATTTCGCTGCGCCGCAGCATCGGCATGGTCTTCCAGAAATCCAATCCCTTCCCGAAATCCATCTACGAAAATGTCGTCTTTGCACTTCGCATTAGTGGGATTTCAAAGAAATCCGACCTCGACGAATGTGTGGAGCGCAGTCTGCGCGGAGCCGCACTTTGGAATGAGGTCAAGGACCGCCTCCATGAAAGCGCGTTGGGGCTCTCCGGTGGACAGATGCAACGCCTTTGCATAGCCCGGGCCATCGCCAACCGTCCGAAAGTGCTGCTCATGGACGAACCCTGCTCGGCATTGGACCCGATCGCCACCGTTAAGGTCGAGGAACTCATCCGCGAGCTGAAACAGCAATTCACCATTGTCATCGTGACCCACAACATGCAGCAGGCCACGCGATGCTCGGACAACACCGCATTTTTCTATTTGGGAAAACTGGTCGAATACGCCGACACGCAGAAAATTTTTTCAAACCCCTCGGAAAAACAAACAGAAGACTATATCACCGGACGCTTCGGTTGAGTTTTCATCATCCGCCCCTATTTTTAAAAAATGGAATCTGCACGACATATTCTCACCAGTTTTGAAGACGCTTTGGACAACCTCCGCAAGGATGTCCTAATGATGTCGAGTCTGGCCTCACGAAGTTTGGAAAACGCGAGGAAAGGTCTCTTTGAGCGCGATGAGGACTGGTGTAATACGGTGATCGCCGACGACGAGGAAATCGATGCGCTGGAGATTCAAATCGATAGCGAAGGCATGGAGATCATGCTTCGGTTCCATCCGTTTGCCTCTGATCTGAGAAATGTCATTGCCGCGATGAAGACCAGCGTAAACCTGGAGCGCGCGTCCGACCAATCTGTGGGAATCGCCCGCCGGGCTCGCAAGCTGATCGCCCTACCCTTCATGCCTGCCACAGCGCGCATAGAGCCTATTTTCAACCTCGCTTCATCGGTTTTTAATGATGCAATGAAATCCTATGCCGATAATGACATAGAATTATCCCGCACGATCAAGTTGCGCGACAAGGAATTGGATGAACTGAATCGGGATTTTGCAGATAACCTCACGGAATTGATGCCTCAAAATCCTGAACACATCAGAGCATTCTTGGAGTTGATTTTTGTAGCACGCTGCCTGGAGCGCATTGGGGATCAGGCAAAAAATATCGCAGAAGATGTGATCTATGCCGTTTCGGTCAAGGACATCCGGCACAGCAACTCGGCGAGGTAACCCAACGACTCCCCAAGCTCAATCTCCCAGGCAAAGGGAAGCAGCAAAATTGGCAATCTCCCGCGCTCCTGCGGGGTGACTCAACGGACCTGTCGCTTGATAGCGTTGCGAGTAGAGAGCGCCACTTTTGTCAAAGAGTTGTCGCACTGCGTTGGCGATGGACTCAGGAGTTGTGGCGATTTCGCCGGCCCCGTTTTCCACAAGCAGGTGAGCATTCCCCTCTTCCTGCCCGGGCACGACCTGCGTGATGATCATCGGAGTTCGTGCTGCCAGAGCCTCCTGCACAGTCGCTCCGCCAGCCTTGCTGATGAGAACGTGCGAGCGCCGCAACAAGCTGGGGATTTCCGAGGTCCAGCCATGAAGTTCAATCGGCCTTCCTGTCTCGATTGCGAGTTGTTGGAGTTTTTTCATCAGTTCCTCATGGCGCCCGCAGGTCACAGTCAGCGCGATGTTTTCC
>CAXNGJ010000010.1:0-10552 GCA_964201895.1 Terrimicrobiaceae bacterium | reverse complement strand
ATTTCGAGATTCCCTGCCGGAGAAAATGCTCCACAGGATTCCAAAAAGCTTTTCCGCATGGCACGCACGCTGGGAACCTTTTGTTTACTGCACTCGAAAAACTCCTGAATTTTCTGGGGATTCATGGACGAGGTGGCCTCGGCCCCAAGAAGAATATTCGCCTGCATCCAGTCCAGAAGCCCCTTGGCACAAACCTCTGCGCTTTGTGGTAGCGCCGCGCGGGACGCGGCAAGCTCGCCCGATGCTTCGCCGATGTGTCGGATCGTGTGCAACCAGGCTCGGTAGCGCTGAAGGCGCAGGGATTGATTTTGAGAGAGCGGATTTTCTGATGCCAAGCGGACGCAGAAACCTTCGATTGCGGCTCCGAGCTGCATGAATGCGGGCATCTCATGGGAGTCAGAATCGGAAACCGAGGGCTTGCTCTCAAGGCTCAGACTTGCAAAGAGGCGGCCAAGTTCCTTGGGAATCAAATCCAACGCCGTCTCAGGATCGGCGAGCGCCTGGGATCGCAAGAACTTCGGTTGATCGGGACGCTCGGCGGCATCACTCGGCCAAAAGCGTTTCAAGAAGACCTCGCAGAGAGGCAGAAACGGGCTGAGCACCAGGGCGGGAATCAGATTCGAGAGAAGAAAAACTGCCGCCAAGCGCATGGCGTCACCGCCATGAAGGGATTTTGCGAGGGCCAAGACCAGCGGAATGCCTGCTCGTTCCAAAAAAAACAATACCATCATGAGCACACCGCTGAAGACGCAGAACAAATCCTCCATGCGCACAAGGCGGATTGCCGAACCGCTGAGGCCGCGCGCCAAAAACGCCCTCAGTGCGATGGCCCCAATATTTGTCCCATAGATCGCGGGTGCAGCCTCAGCGACTCCAAAGGCACCGCCTGCCGCCAGGGTGATCAATACCATCGCCGCGCCTGTGTTTGACTGTAGCAGCGCCGCCGCTGCCACACCGATGAGGAACGCCTGAAAAGGAGAGTGCAGCGCAGTTTCGATAACTTGTCGAAACCACGCCTCATCCTTGAGCGGAGCCAAACCCGCGCCAAGTTGTTCGAGACCGAAAAGAATAATTCCCACACCGAGGATCGCACCGGCAATGGTATTCCATGGCTTGCGACGCACGGATCCCATGGCGATGCCAGCCACTCCGACCACAAATGCCACAACCGGATGAATGTTAAAGGCCGCCAAAAACGCCAATGCAGTTAGTCCCACATTGCACCAAACCACGATTACCCTCGCCGCGCCGGATGGGATCAGACCGCTTCCAACCATGCTGACCAGAATGAATGTCACCGCCGTGGCACTCTGCATCAGCGCTCCGGCTACGAGTCCGCAAACGCCCGACAGCCATGGAGTGCCGGTGGCCCGCCGCACAAGCTGACGAAGCCCGCCGCCGCTCAGGGAACGCATATTTTGTCCCGTAAGCTGAAGCCCCAAAAAAAAGAGGCCCAGCCCGAGGATGACGCCGTTGAATAGGAACATGAGTCACTGAACTATGCCGCCCCCGGCCAGTCGCAACCATTCAAAAACAGGCGACCAGCCGGATTACGTTTTATCATCTGGCTGGTTTTTTACGGCTTCGTATGACTAAGAAGCATGGTCTTCCTCCACGGGCAGGCCTTTCCCAACTCGCCATGACGCCAACCGATCTTCTATCCAACCCGGCAGCACAAGTCTTCGTTCCGGATGCCCTCCCCCTTGCCGATGCCGCTTCGAGAGTCACGCACCTGGGCGTCGGCGCTCATCACGACGATCTTGAGTTCATGGCTTTCCACGGAATCGTAGAATGCGTGGACCGCACAGACCGCTGGTTCGGGGGCGTGACCTGCACAGATGGCCGTGGCAGCTCGCGCAGCGGGGTTTTCGCCGATATGACCCCCGAGGAACTCGGCAGGGTCCGTTCCAGCGAGCAAAACAAAGCCGCCGAGATTGGCCAGTTTGGATTGATGGTTCAGCTCGGCTACCCGAGTTCTTCTGTGACTGATCCCGCCGACACCCGTCTGCGCGAGGATTTGATAAGGGTTTTAAAGGCCACGCAGCCCGAAGTGATCTACACCCACAACCCGGCGGACAAGCACAGAACCCACCTGGGAGTTTTTGCCTCCCTCCTGCACGCGCTCCGCGCCCTCCCACTCGCGGAACGACCAAAGCAACTGATTGGATGCGAAGTTTGGAGAGACTTGGATTGGATGCTGGACCCGGAAAAAGTTCGCATGGATGTGAGTGGCCGCGACGATCTGGCCCATCGGCTCAACACTGTATTCGCCTCACAAATCGTCGGCGGAAAACGCTACGACCTCGCCGTGAGCGGCCGCCGCTCGGCCAATGCAACATTTTTCGAACCACGCGAAGGCGATGAATCCACACAGATCCTCGTAGGCATGGATCTCACACCTTTGATTCAGGACGACTCGCTGAGCGTCTTGGAATTCACTCGGCAGGCGATCCGCCGTTTCGAAGAGAGCGTGTGCTCCGCACTGTCTCCATATTTTTCAAAATAATCCTATGGAAGTCATCATCCAACCCAGTGCCGACTTGGCTGCTGGAATGGCAGCGCGTTTGTTCTCCCATCTCATCGGCACGAAGCCTAATGCAGTTCTCAGGCTCGCCAGATTCAGCGACCGCACTGGAGCAGAGCCCTTCCAAGCATTTGGAAAGCTCAGATTTTTCAAATGGTCTACCGCCTATTCTCGGAACGATCGAAGCAAAATTTTGGACCATCGTTCATTTTTTCGGGTTCGCCACAATGTAATTACGGATAACTCACGATGTGAATCGGTCATTGAGCGGGAGGATACTGCTAAATCAGCAGCTTCATCGTTCTTCACACAAGGGCACGATGCAGGCTGCTATGGAGTTTTTGAAAAACCTCAGCGCATCATCGGCACGCCGTCGCGCAGGAGTTGCTCGACGAAGCCGGTGTGGTATTTGCCTTGTCGGAAGGACTCGTTGTGCATGATCGCTTGTTGGAAGGGAATCGTGGTCTTGATTCCAGTGATCATGTATTCGTTGAGAGCCCTCGACATGCGTTTGATGCAAGCGGTGCGACTGGAGGCGGTGGCGATGACTTTGGCGATCATCGAATCGTAATTCGATGGAATCGGGTAGCCGGCGTAGGCGTGAGAGTCGATGCGAATGCCTCGCCCGCCTGGTGCGTAGTAGAGGTCGATATTGCCTGGGCAAGGTTGAAAATTTTTCTCTGGATCCTCGGCGTTGATCCGGCATTCGATCGCGTGACCGCGAGGCTGGGCCTCAACGACATAGCTACTAAGATGCTCACCAGCTGCCACTTGGATTTGCTGCTTCACGAGATCGCATCCGTAGACCTCCTCGGTGATGGGATGTTCCACTTGAATGCGGGTATTCATTTCCATGAAGTAGAAATTCCCGTCATCGTCCACGAGATACTCGATGGTGCCGGCATTTGTGTAGCCGACGCTTTGGCAGAGGCTGATCGATGCATCGCCCATTTTTTTGCGAAGCTCGGGCGACATCAGCGGCGAAGGGCACTCCTCGACGATCTTTTGGTTGCGTCGCTGGAGTGAGCAGTCGCGCTCACCGAGGTGGACCACTCGTCCGTGATCGTCACCAAAGACCTGGAATTCAATATGGTGTGGGTTGACAATGAATTTCTCGATGTAAACCGCGCCATTTCCAAATGCTTTCTCCGCCTCCATGCGGGCGGCGTGGTATCCTTGCACCAGACTGCCTTCGTTGCTGGCGATGCGCATGCCGCGACCGCCACCACCGGCGACAGCTTTGATCATCACGGGAAAGCCGATTTTTCTGGCGATGCGGAGCGCCTCGGCTTCGGTATCGATCGTGCCGTCACTGCCGGGCGAAATTGGAACGCCAGCCTTGCGGGCACAATCGCGGGCGGAATTTTTATCGCCCATGAGGCGAATCGCCTGAGGCGTGGGGCCGATGAACTTGATGTTGCAACTGGCGCAGACTTCGGCGAAATGAGCGTTCTCCGCCAAAAATCCATATCCCGGATGGATCGCGTCGGCATCGCAAATCTCCGCTGCGCTGATGATGCGGTCGATCTTGAGATAGCTCTCCGAACTAACGGCTGGCCCGATACAAATGGCCTCGTCGGCGAGTTGCACATGAAGGCTGTCGATGTCAGGCTCGGAATAGATGGCCACCGATTGGATGCCCAGTTCCCTGCAGGCCCGAATGATGCGAAGAGCAATTTCGCCGCGATTGGCGATCAGAATTTTTTTAAACATGGCGGGGTGGCCGAGGGATTACTTCAGGCGGAAGAGGGGCTGTCCAAACTGCACGGGCTTGCCATTCTCGGCACAGATTTCCGTAACGATACCAGAGACCTCGGCCTTGACCTCGTTCATGACTTTCATGGCTTCGATAATGCAAACAACGGTATCTGGCGTCACTTGCTGACCGACCGTGAGGAATGAAGGGGAATCTGGCGATGGGGCGGAGTAAAAAGTGCCGACCATGGGAGATTTGATTTCGATCCCACCCGAAGCTGCTGCGGGAGCTGAATTCAAAGCCGGGGCTTCTGCGGCGATGGCCGGCAGTGCGGATGACTCGCTGACCGAAAAAACCGGTTGGTTGGTGACATACTGGGCGGGGCCGACGGCACCTGCTGTCTTGAGCGTGATTTTGAAGCCTTCCCGCTCCATTTTGAAAACGGCGACGCCATTTTTCTTCATGAGGTCGATGAGTGTGCGAATTTCTTTGATGTCCACGGTAGAGGTAGGTTTTTTACTAAGTCAGCATGATGTCACGCGACTTCTTGCGTGGTCAAGACATGGAATTGCCGAGAGCGTAAACTGGGACTAATCTGCCCGGATGAATTCAGTGGGCATGAGAAGAAATACGTCGCGCTGGGAGACGGCAACGGCGCTTCTTGCGTCGCTGCTCGTCCATCTTTTTTTTCTGCTGGCAGTGGCTTTTTTCATTTTGAAAGGAGCTGGCATTCGCAAAGAAACAAGCACCGTTCTCGAAGAACCGCCGCAGCTCACCATTCTCCCCATGCCTCCCACTTCGAAGGCACCACCGCGATTTGTGAGTACTCCACTTCAGGAAAAACTCACGAGACAACCAAACAAGGACGCGGCTTTTGAATCGGATAATGATTCCATCGCTGCGAGCGAAGCCTCGCCGACTGGTCAGGAGCCGATGCCATCCCTCGAAGGCCGCGAGGACCAAGGCCTCGATCTGCGTGACCAGCGTTACACCGCAGGGAAGCGCCAAACTCAGGCCGCACCAGCAGTTCAAGCCGCCGAACAGTCCATTCCAGAGCCAGACGCCTCCCCCACCCCTCGACTGGAAACCGATCTGGCTCTCCTTGAAGCGCAGAAGCCAACTCCCCAGCCGACGCCGGCCCAGAAGGCAAAAACAGCAACCCGCCCCAGCCAGAACTCGGAATCGGGCTTTCAACCGGAAACCCGCGTGACTCGTCTGCGCGGCAATGTCTCAAACCGTGGCAAAGCCTCGCTGGAAGCGAATGCCACTCCACTCGGGCGCTATAAAAAACAGGTCTCAGACGCCATCGGCTCGAGATGGTATTATTATGTGAATTCGCAAATGGGCCTGCTGAACATCGGGACGGTGGACATCCGCTTCACCGTGACACGCGAGGGAAAAATCAAATCCCCACAGGTGCTATCGAACTCCTCGAATGAGAGCTTCGCCTCCGTCAGCCTTGCTTCGGTCGTCCAGGCTGAAATCCCTCCGATGCCGCAGGAAGTCGCCAAGCTGATCGAAAACGGTCGCCTCGAAATCGACTTCTCGTTTACGATCATGGGTCACTGATGACATCTCAAACGACGCTTTCGGCGATTGCCGATTTTTTCGAACAAGGCGGCCCCTTCATGGTGCTGCTGGTTTTACTTTCGATCCTGACACTCACATCGATTTTGCTCCGCGCCTGGCGGCTCCGCGAAAGCGCCATTATTCCCAGACAGGTCGCGGAAGCCGTCGATGATTTGCGACCTGGACACACCCTCCAATCCCTGCAGGAGGAAATGGTGCGCCATCCCTCAGCCATCTCGCTCATTCTCTCGACACTCATCTCGCACCTGAACTGGTCAAAATCTGAGAATCTCGAAGCCGTCCAGACCTGCGCAAGGCACGAAATCGCCCGCATGGAAAAAGGCCTCGTCATTCTCGAAATCGCCACGGGCACGGGTCCGCTCCTCGGTCTCTTGGGAACACTTTCGGGCCTCGTGAGCATTTTCGCAACACTTGGAAACAATGGCGATCCCGTGCAGGTGGCGCTAGGCATTTCCGAAGCCCTGAATACCACCATCGCCGGACTCGGCGTGGCTGTGCCCAGCCTGATTGCCCACAGCTATTTTCAGCGCCGAATCGAAATGCTGGCGATTGAGATGGAATCCATCGCAGCCAGCCTGCTCGCCAAGCTCTACCAACCCCAATAGCAGCCTGAGCGAAATGCAGTTCTACACCCGAAAACGCCGCAGCCCGTTCATCAATATCGTTTCGCTCATTGATATTTTGGCAATCCTGCTGATTTTTTTCATCGTTACCACAAACTTTCGAAAGCCCCAGCCCCAGCTGCAAATCAATCTACCCGATTCCAAATCCGCCGAAACCGCTGCCGCCGCGCAGAAAGAACCCGCCGTGCTGCGGGTGAAGTCTGAAAAGGAAATCACGCTGGATGAAAAACCCGTCACCATAGAAAATCTCACAGCCGCCTTGCAAAAGATCCGGGAAACTCAGCCAAGCCGAGGAATTGCCATGCAAGCCGACCGGGAGGCCCCTTTTGGCACCGTAGTAAAGATACTTGACTCACTCAAAGCCGCTGGTCTCCGCGATGTGCCGGCCTTCACCCAACCCGAACCCTCAAAATGATCCTTGAAATCACCACTTTTGACCACCCAGCCCTCCGAACGCCGGGTGCCCGTATCGACCAGATTGACGACTCGATTCGCCAACTTGCTGTGGACATGGTCGAGACGATGCGTCAAGTTGAGGGTTTGGGACTCGCCGCACAACAGGTCGGCATGCCCCTGCAGATGTTCGTTCTCGATGTGCCTCAAATCAAAAAGCGTCCCAGCGCCATGCGCATCAGTGGCAAGCGGGCCGATTTCGAGTCCCTCATGCCCCTCGTACTCCTCAACGCCGAGGTGGAGACCTTTGGCAGGATCCACACTGAGAGCGAAGGTTGCCTGAGTTTCCCGGAGCTCTCAGCAAATGTTTCGCGCCAACTCTCGGTTCGCGTAAAAGCCCTCTGCCTCGATGGAGCCCCCATCGAATTCGAAGCTGACGGCCTCCTCGCGCGCGCCGTGCAGCATGAACTCGACCACACACAAGGCATCCTCTACATCGACCGCGCCGTTCCAGAAGACCGCATGGATTTCGCAGATGATATCCAGCGCCTCATCCGACCGATTGTCTAAACCGACCGCGCCATTGCCAATTCTACCGCGAGTCGAATCGCGTGCCTCATGCTATCAGGCCTCGCAACCCCTCGACCCGCTATATCAAACGCCGTTCCGTGATCCGGACTCGTGCGAATAAATGGCAAGCCGAGCGTGACATTCACCCCTTCGTGGAACGCATGCAGCTTGAGCGGGATCAACCCCTGGTCGTGATACATGCAAAGAACTCCGTCGAAGTCACCCTCCACGGCCCTGTGAAAAAGCGTATCTGGCGGCAGCGGCCCGACAAAGTTCCCCATCTGGCTTAAACAAGCCACCGCAGGTGCGATGATATCGATTTCCTCGCGACCCATGTCGCCCTGCTCGCCCGCATGAGGGTTGAGCCCAGCCACAGCAATGCGTGGATTTTTTTTGCCTCTCAGAATTAAAAAATCCTGCAACAAGCAACCGACCCGCACGATTTCTTGCACACTCAGCAACGAAGCGACTCGCGCCAACTGCACATGCGCCGTCACAAGGGCCACCGTCAGCGACCCGCCAGTCAAGCACATCGCAAAATTCTCCACTCCGGCCCGCGCCGCAAAAAACTCGGTCTGACCTGGAAATTCAAATCCCACACGATGCAGAGCATGCTTGCAGACCGGCCCGGTCACCACAGCCTGGATTTCACCAGCCAGCAAGCGCCGCGCCGCCACCTCCATGGCATCCACCGCCGCGCGCGCTGAGGCATCCGTCGGCTTGCCAGGCATGTGGCCCACCGTCGAACCAATCAACTCCACACCGCATCGGGCACGAATTTCCATAGAGCCCAAAGCCGCTTGAATGACTTCCGGCCCAATACCCGTGGGATCGCCAAGCGTAATTCCAATACGTAGTGGAGGTTGGTTCATAAAAAATCTCTCCCGCAAAAGCGAGAAGACGCAAGAGAAGATAAAAAAGTTAAGATACTGATGAAAAATTGATTGGCCCAGAAAACGTATGTTGAGACAGGACTAAAGGACTCACAGGAGTGGTTTCTGACTATCGAAGTTCGCACAAAGCACTGCTTCTATTTTTCGTAATAAAGCATTTACAATAAATATCCTTTGTGACCCATAATTCGCTTGCTTGTGATGAGTTCTGCTGATTTTGGTCCACTCATGTCCTTGCTAAGCCCAATTTTGCAAGCGAGCGGGGGCGCTTGTTTCTTGATACATGGACTTGGAAAGTTGGCGCACTTGACGGATGCGCTGACGGGCACCGTTCATTTGCTCCAATTCCGCACTGACTTCTTGCATGGCTTGATTCAGAGCCTGCTTGTTGGATTCGCGTAGGGAATCTGCCGCCTCAAGGCGTTTCTGGAGAGGCTCGGATTTCGCAGGGGGCAGCTTCAGGTTTGAGAGAATCTCCGTGAGAGCATGGACGAGATCACCCTGTGCTGGCAAGAGGTCCAAGAGGCTTTCGATATCTTTTCGTTCAATAAAAAAAACCTCCAACCGGAGGTTTTTCTCATAGACCGAAAGTAAGGTTTCCAGTCGAGCAGGCAATCCTGGCTCAGGGGCGGATTTAGGTCTGCTAATCAGCATTTCGCGCCGAGCCCATGAGCTGGGGCGCCAGCCGCCCCGGCTTGCTCTACTGCAGTCTGAAGGAGCATTTGGGCCCATGCATCGCGAACGTCCTGCATGAATGCAGCTACTGTTTTGATTTTTTCGAGACTTTTCTCGCGGTTAGCTTGATTGAGATGCTCCTGCATGAAGTCATACAATCGATAAAGATTCTCCGAGAACTCGCCACCTTTCTCCATATTAAGCGTGGCCTGGAGCTCTGTGATGATTGCCTGGGTGCGCTGAATATTGTTGTGAATCTGCTCGTTTTGGCGTGCAAAATTTTCCTCGTTGAAACCCAACTCCGCAGCTGCCATGAAGCGTAGGGCTCCATCAAAAAGCATCAGGACTAACTCGCCCGGAGATGCTGTTGTCGCAGCTGTTTTACGATAGATGTTAAGAGGATTGTTGGGTTTCAAAACGGAAAATTTTTAACCAAAGTATAATAGCCAAAGAGAATTTCAACAGTTTTTTAAGGGGTGATCTGTCCCTTAAGGTTTGACCCGGAGTCGTTGAGCACGGACCCAACCAGCATCGAGGCAATGCCATTCAAGACATTCAGAGAGGGGTAAGTCGGGTCGAGATTCCAATCGATGGCTTTGGTAACCTGACCAGGACGCACCTCGGTCTGGCTATTTTGCCATTCCCGCACCATTTCACGATGGGGAGCTTCCAGCGTATCGGCGGCGGATTGTTTGTTGGCCAAGTCGACTTTGCCCGGGGCGATGACTGAGTCGCGGATAGGAATCTCATTGGCTCCGACCTGAGGCACGGACATATTGCTCTTCGCAGTTGCCGCGTTGACCTCCGGCCAAACCGGTGAGGTTTGTGGCAGGATTGTTTGCACGTTGTTCATTTTATTTATTCTGTTTTAATGGTTGTTTAATGTGGGTGTTAAGAAAGTTGGATCTTGAGTCGGGTATAGGATGATTCTTGGAAGGTGTTAGAAATTATTTTCCATTGAATGTTTTCGCCAGATAAGACGACTGCTGTTGAAAGCCGGACTGCGCCCTTTCCATCGCGATAAAGGAACTTTCAAGTAAGGCGCGCTGAGAGGCGAGACGACGCTCAACGTCTTCGATTTGTTTATCGAGGCTTTTATTCTGGTTGGTGATGCTATCGAGTTGCGCCTTGAATCCTCCTGAAGCGATTCCAGTATCCGAGACATATCCGCTCAGAATAGTGTCTATACGGTCGATGAGACCGGTGCCAGCGGTAGAGAAGTATTCGGCGATGTCGTCAGCCGCCGTCGCGAGTTTAGTCTCTAAGTCGGTGGACTTCGTGAGCGAGATGGTAGGCTCGATGCCGCTGAAGTTGATCCCGAGGTCTGAAAGGCGTTGAACACCGCCTGAGATGCCAGTTCCAGCTGTATAAAGTGCTGTCCGCAAGGATCGAGAGAGCGAAGCCAACTCGCGGTTGCCCGAGAGGACAGCACTACTCACTTTTTCGCCGCTGACGGTAATTTTGGTGTATTTCTCAATCGCATTTTGAACGGCGTTGTATTTGCTAATAAAATCGTTCAGAGACTCTTTGGCAGCAGTGTAGTCGCCAGCGACCGTGAGAGTTTGTTCGCCGGTGGAATTGGCCGTGG
>CAXNGJ010000009.1:0-11379 GCA_964201895.1 Terrimicrobiaceae bacterium | reverse complement strand
AAAATGTTCTGCATCGGCAGCATTGCGGTTGTCATTTTTTCCTTCGGCTACTTCCTGCGTTCACCGAGCCTGCAGATCGTCGGTTCGCTCCTGCCGCTGGGCTATGTGATCTGGCTGCTGCTCAAGCCCACTTCCTCGGAGGAATTCGTGAGCGATGCAGCGGAATTGGACACCACCGCACCCTCCGCCTTTGCGTCCCGCCCCGAGAGCGCTGTAAGCGTGGCGAGCCCGATTACCGTGCTCGACCCGGGAGCCTCCCAGCACAGCCTGGCAGGGCATTTTGAAGACAAGTGGTTCGTTTACACCCTCGTCGCGACCTATGCGGACACCAACTCGGTCGGAAATGTTTATTTCGGCATGTATGCCATGTGGGTCGGCAAAGCCCGCGAGCTGTTCTTCAACCGCGTCATGCCGAAGTTCAATCTCAAGAACACGCCATTCTACATCCTGACCCGCTCGTTCGAGCACAAGTTTGTCCGCGAAACACGAGAGTTTGAAACCGTGCAAGTGAAAATCCGCGTTGCCGGCTACAACCGGAAATTTGCCACGCTGGAACACGAAATTTACGACTCGCTCGGACAGCTTCTCGGCAAGGGCAAACAAAGCCTGCTCTTTGTTTCATCCAGCGACTACAAGATGCTCGACATCCCGCCGGATGTTTACTCGGCCTTCATCGCCCATACCTGACGAATGAAAACGGGCGCGACGGCAGGCGGGTGGCGCAGGGGATTCGCAGCTCTGGGGGTGTGCTTCGCCGCGTTCAGCCTCACCGCCTGCCCGAAGCCTCCGCCACCACCTCCTCCCCCGCCACCGACGCCCTCCCCCACGCCCACACCGGTTCCGACGCCCAAGCCGATACCCTCGTTGGTTCGTAAGCCACTTCCAACCGCCACCCTTTTCAACGGCATCTCGCTGGAATCCGCAGCGGTTGCGGTTCCGTCCTACGAACTGGCCTCCCAAGACCGCCTTGACCTGGACGCCTATAAAATCGAGCTGACCCTCCGCGCTCGCCTGCCCCGCCCTGCCATAACGCTGGAGGATATCTCATCGAGCGATCCCTCGCTGCCCGGCGTTTTCAAGGACCTTCCCGTCCTGCTGACCAGTGCTTCGGTTTCTCCGTTTTTCGAAAAAATCTACCAACTCAAAACAAACGACCTGAATCGCAAACTCGCCAATCTCGATAGTGTGCTCTCGCGGCACAATTTCTACGATTGCGAGACGATGCTCGAACTCGAGAACCCTGCCACATCACGCCGCGCTCTGCTCGTCATCGCGGACATGGATGTGAACACCGACGGCTCGGATGGAGACCGCAATGTCCAGGTCGATTCCTCTTATGTTTTCTTTCTACCCCAGACGAGTTACCGCTGGCAGAAACAGACCGAGCGCGCGAATCCCATGCTGGCGATCGAGGAAAAGCGACTTGCCGATTTCAAAGCCGAAAAACTCAAGCCCGATCTCAAGTCGGCACGTCTAACCCAGATCAACGAAGGCATCGACCTCGCCACCCGCCGCATCCACGATCTGAAGAAATGGAGCTTTCTGGTCTCCTCGGTTGACCCCTTCATCGTCCTGCCGGGATTCATCATGCGTGACAACATCGGCCCCTTTGTGCCGAAAATCGGGGACTACGCCATCGTGATCCACGAAGGCCGGGCCTATCCGGCCATCCTGGGCGACTCGGGCCCCTCCCATAAAGTCGGCGAGGCCTCGCTGCTGCTCTGCCGCGAACTCAGCCAGCGCTCGTCCCAAATCATCCGAGCAGCCAGCGACCTCAATGTGACCTACCTCGTCTTCCCTGGTTCGGCCGATGAATCCCCCGCCCCGCCTGATCTCGCAAAATGGCGGGAAAAATGCACACAACTCGCTGAGGAACTCGGTGGCCTCACCGTGCCATTGCACGAGTGGCCAAATCTTGTGCCTCCATGGCCGACTCCTACACCTTCGCCAACACCTTCCCCCAGCCCGGCTCCCACTGCAGCCCCACCACCCGATCCAGCCAGCACTCCGCTACCGCAGGATACTCCGCCTGCTTCCGAATAAAGGCCGCGCTTGCGTTCGTTTTTGGGAAGGCTAAAAAAGCGCTTTCCTCTATCGAATTCCATGATCCAGCAAACAGCACTTGCCCAAGCCCGTTCGGCATATCGTCCCAAGCTCCCAGCCTCGCTCAGCGCGGCATCCACTGCGAAGCAGACTCCGTTGCCGACATCCAGCGACAGCGAAATCCGCGCCCTCTTTCCAAACACCTTCGACCTTCCCGCTGTGACCTTTGAAAAAGGCTCCGCACCTGCCGCGGCTGCGCCGATCCGCGTTGGAGTGATACTTTCCGGCGGCCCAGCTCCCGGTGGCCACAATGTGATCGCCGGCATCTTCGACGCCATCAAAAGCATCCACCCCGAAAGCTCGCTCATCGGCTTCCTGAACGGACCGGACGGCCTTCTTACGAACAAAGGCATCGTGATCGACGCGCAACTCCTCGAGAGCTACCGCAACACTGGCGGGTTCGACATCATCGGCTCAGGCCGCACCAAACTGGAATCGCACGAGGATTTTCTCAAAGCCCTCGAAACCGCAAAATCCCGCGATCTCACCGCGCTGGTGGTCATCGGCGGTGATGACTCAAATTCCAACGCCTCGAAGCTCGCCGAGTTTGCAAAGGCGAATAACGCTCCGCTCTGTGTGGTCGGCGTTCCGAAGACGATTGATGGCGACCTGCGCGGCGAGCACATCGAGACAAGCTTCGGCTTCGACACAGCCAGCAAGGTTTACTCCGACCTCATCGGAAATATCCAGCGCGACGCCATCTCGGCCCGCAAATACTGGCACTTCATCAAGCTCATGGGCCGCTCGGCCTCGCACATCGCCCTCGAGTGCGCGCTGCAGACGCATCCGAACATCACCCTCATCTCTGAGGAGGTCGCCGAGCGCGGGCTCACGCTCAAGCAGATCGTCGACCAGATCGCCGATACCGTGGCCCACCGCGCGGCCAACGGCGAAAAATTCGGCACCGTGCTCATTCCCGAGGGCCTCATCGAATTCGTTCCGGAAATGGGCGCGCTCATCGGCGAACTCAACGAAGCCCTTGCCCACCACGGCGACGCCTTCAGCGCCTTGGAAACACTCACGCAGAAACGCGAATTCGTTGCCGCCAAGCTCACCACAGCGGCAGCCTCGCTTTATCGCAGCCTGCCGGATGACATCGCGAACCAACTCATCCTCGACCGCGATCCCCACGGCAATGTGCAAGTCGCCCGCATCGACACCCAGCGCCTCCTCATCGACCTCGTCGAAGCGCGCCTGAAGGAAATGAAAGCCGCCGGCACCTACAAAGCCAGCTTCTCGCCCCAGCCGCACTATTTCGGCTACGAGGGCCGTTGCGCCGTGCCGTCGAATTTCGATGCCGACTACACCTACACGCTCGGCTTCACCGCCGCACTCCTCCTCCGCGAGGGCCTCACAGGCTACATCTGCTCCGTTCGCGGCCTCACAAAACCCGCCGCCGACTGGCAAGCCGGAGGCATTCCGATGGCCCAAATGATGAACATGGAACGCCGCCACGGCAAAATGGTACCCGTCATCAAAAAAGCCCTCGTCGAACTCGACGGCCCCGCCTTCAAGGAATTCGAAAAACACCGCGCCTCCTGGGCGATGGAAACCCAATACGCATTCCCCGGCCCAATTCAATATTTCGGCCCAGCCGAAGTCTGCGACCGCCCAACCATCACTCTGGAACTCGAAAGCGCAAAGTAGCCGCTCAATGACAAAGGCGTGGCTCGCGGAACCTAACCCGTTTAAAAATCTCTGTTTTAGTTTGAGATTCTTAAAAATTCTATAATGCCCGGCCCCGAAAAACCCGGCAATTCCCTCTTCATAGAAACGATCAACAGATACGTGCCAGAAGTCATGCAGACAATGGTTGGGCTCACGGCCACGCCAGGTCAGGGGATCGAAAACTATCCCCAACCATCAAAACTACAAGGCGTGACAGGGTCTATCCGCCTCAGCGGCAAAGTCAATGGCATGGTTTACACCGCCTATTCCGAATCTCTGAGCAAGCATGTTGCAAAGAAAATTCTCGGTGGAAACGCAGGCGATCAAGACATCTCGGATGTCGTTGCGGAATTGACGAACATGATCACAGGCAACCTCAAATCCCGCCTCTGCGACATGGGTTACAACTGCTCCCTCAGCATTCCCAGCGTGATGCGGGGCGAGGAAATCACGGTTTCTGCCAAAAATGCCACCATTTGCGTTGGTAACGACTACGCCATCGAGGGATCCTCCGATTCGCTACGGGTTCTGGTCTTTGCCTCATTGGAAAATTAAAAAATACATCAAATGAGCTCGCCTAAAATCCTCAGCGTTGATGACAGTCGAATGATTCAAGCTATTATCAAAAAAGCTTTTGCGGATTATGATGTGCAGATGCTCTTCGCCAACAACGGGGCCGAGGGACTCGATGTCGCTGCCAAGGAAATGCCAGATGTCATCTTGCTCGATATCACCATGCCCGTCATGGATGGCGTGGAGTGCCTTGGAAAACTCAAGGCCGATCCCTCGCTAAAGGATATTCCCGTGGTCATGCTAACCGCCGAGATGGGCAAGGAGAATGTACTCAGAATCGTTAAAATGGGCGTCCGCGACTATATCGTAAAGCCTTTTACCGAGGCGAATGTCATTGAGCGCGTCTACCGAATAGTCACGCTCAAGCAGAAAGCCGCTGCAGCAAGGGCGCGCTGAATTTTTAATCCTGATCCGCTAGGCAACCAAATGAGCCCATGCTGCTTGGATGTCCAAGCGCTAAACATTTGAACCACGAATTTTCCGAAGAACACGAATAAAACAAACAATGAAATTCTCCGGCGAAGCCGCTCCCCATTCGTGAGAATTCGTCTTATTCGTGGTTAGTAGGACGGGCTCATTCGGTTTCCCAGCGGGTCAGGGCGTCTGAATTTGGTCCCCGGGGAGAGCGCCCGCGATCTACGGGACCTCGCGCTGCCGCGCGCAGAGCGTCGTTTGATCATTCACAATCAGTTGGCCGCAAGCCTATGAAGTTCCTCAGAAGTCAACTCGCGCCAAACTCCGCGAGCCAAGCTCCCGAGGTGAACACCGCCGATCGCCACGCGGATCAACCGCAGCGTGGGATGCCCCACCGCAGCCGTCATGCGCCGCACCTGCCTATTCCGCCCCTCGCGCAGGCGCAGCTCGATCCAAAAATCGTGCAAATTTTTGCGAAAGCGAACGGGGGGATCGCGCGGCGGAAATTCCGGCTGGGGATCCAAAAACCGCGCACCTGCCGGCAGCGTGGCCTTGCCATCAAGAACGACGCCATCGCGCAGTTGGCGCAAAACCGATTCGTCAGGCAAGCGCTCGACAAGCACATGGTAGGTTTTTTCCACATGGTTGGCGGGCGAGAGCAAGCGCGCATTCCAGCGCGCCTCGTCCGAGAGCAACAGCAATCCCTCGGAGTCCGCATCCAGACGCCCAATGGGATAAACCCCTTTCGGAAATCCAAACTCCGCCAGCGGACGGTTGGCGCTGCCATCCGGCGTGAACTGCGAGAGCACGCCATAGGGTTTGTGGAAGGCCAGGATCAAAGGATCTTCAGGCGTGTGAGGTCTTGCGAATCGACGACGCCGATCGGATGACGCCGTTCATCGACCACCACGAGATCATCGATGCGGTGGCGCTCCAGAATTTGAAGCGCCTCGGCAGCGAGTTTGTTGCCATCCACCGTCACCGGACGCAAGCTCATGAAATCTCCCACAGGAGCCGATCCGATGCCGGGGTTGTCGGGGAAATGCCTCGCGAAGTCGCCATGAGTGAAAATGCCGGCAAGCGTGCCGTCGTGATGGATGACCACAGCAGCGCCAGCCCGTTTGGAGGTCATGGTCTGAATGGCCTCCACAATCGGCGTCTCCGGCGAGATGACCGCCATCTCCGCGACCGGTCGCATGATTTGGTTGACCCGCAGCAGCAACGAACGCCCGAGGCTGCCTCCGGGATGGAACCTTGCAAAATCCTCTTTTTGAAATCCCCTACTCTCGAGCAGCACCATCGCCAGCGCATCGCCGAGCACCAGCATGGCCGTCGTACTCGATGTGGGAGCGAGGTTCAAAGGACAGGCCTCCTGCGTCACGGAAACATCCAGCACAACCTGCGCAGCCTTGGCGAGGGAGGAAGTTTTATCTCCAGTGATTGCAATGATCGGCAACCCGAAGCGAACGATGGCCGGCAGAACGGCCAGCAACTCCTGCGTCTCCCCGCTGTAGCTCAGGGCCAGCACGACATCCCCGTCGGCAACGATGCCGAGGTCGCCATGCAGGGCGTTCAGCGAATTCAAGACGACCGCCGTGCTGCCAGTGCTGGTGAGCGTCGCCGCGATTTTTTCACCGATGTTCCCGGATTTTCCGACGCCAAGAACGACGACTTTGTTCCGGCGCTCGACAGCCGCTTTGATGAGATCAACTGCGGCCACAAACTTGGCATCCAAACGCGCCGCCGTGGCTTCCACCTCGGAAAGCTCGACCTCAAAAACACGACGCGCCAACTTCAAATAATCCATGCTGGAAATCATGCGAAACCCCGCCCCGCCATGCAAGGGCGCAGGCTAAAGGACATCGAGTTCGTCCAACCCGTCGAGCACGATCTGCGACCAGGTTTCAAAGGCATCGCGCCGCGCGAGCAACTCAGAACGCGTCGCAAAGCCCAACTCGGCGATCGCCTTCTCCCCGGCGCTCACGCTGTCATTTTCCAAATCGACGATGTGCACGATACCCAGATGCACCCGCCCAACCTCGCTGGAGTCATCGTTGATTAAAGCGACAGCGCGCTCGGTGAAGCCGCCGCCGAGCCGCAGTTCCTCACTGATCTCGCGCTTCACAGCATTGTGGTAAGTCGCTTGATCGAAATGCTGGCATTCATCTGTGTCATTCACATGGCCGCCAATGCCGATCGAGGATTTTGCAACCAGTCGCTTCTCGCCGGATTTCGCACCGCGTGTGTAGTGCAGGATGCGTCCACCATGCCGGAATACGGCGTAAGGGATGATCTGCTTGAGCGAGGGATCCTCCTCCGCCGCGCCTCGAGGCACGAAGAAGTTGTTCTCCTTTTTCATGAAGGCAGGCAAGTAGTCATCCACCCTCCGACACAGGCCCTGAAAGCTTCCCAAGCCGTCAAAAAATTCCCGTTTCACCACCAACACCTGTTCCTCATTTTTGCTCATGGCCGCAGACATTGCCGCGACCGCCCGATCCCGCAAGGGAAAACTTCACCGTCCACAGGAAGCCTCGTTTTTCTTCCCCTTGCATCAATAGGGGGTTTTCTGTGACAACAGAGGGGATGACAGATGAACTCGCCCAAGCCGTTGAGAGCGGCGCCCTCGATAAGAAAACTGCCGACAGGCTCGCCCGCCTCACGCCCGGATCCTACTGCACCCACAAGAGCTGGGGCTTCGGACGTGTCGCGGAATGGAACCTCCTCGCTGGCCAGGTCCTGATTGATTTCAAGACCAAGAAAAACCACCCCATGCAGGCAGTCTATGCGGCTGAAACCCTCACGCCGATCCCCGAGGACCACATCCTTGCGCAGCGCGAGACCAATCCGGATAGCGTTCGAGAACTCGCAAAATCCGACTCCTCCGAGCTGATCAAAAAAATCCTCACAGACTTCGGCGGCAAAGCCACAAGCGACCAGATCTCGTCCGCTCTAAGTCCCGGTGTGTTCGACGCAGCCGCCGTGAAACGCTGGTGGGATGCCGCCCGGAAGAAAATGAAGTCCGACGGCCAATTTGGCATGCCAGCCAAAAAAACCGATCCCTATGTGCTGCTGGAAACCCCGGTGAATTCGGGATCGCGTCTCCTCGATGGATTCCGCACCGCACGCCACACGCGCGACCAGGTTCTCGCTCTCGAAGAGATTTCGAAATCCCTCGACGACCTCGCTGGTAGCCAGGATGAGCTCCAAAGCGTCGTCACGCTCATCGAAGAGGCCGCCCTGCGCGCCCGCCGCCTCAATCCCGCATCGGCCATTGAGATTCTCATCGCCCGCGATGACCTGCTTGAGAAATTTCCCAATCTCCAAGCTGGGGCCGAATCTCCCACCATCGCCAATATCATCGCCTCCGAACCTGGAAAACTTGGACAAATTCTGGAGTCCATCCCCGGATCGAAGGAAAAACGCGTGCTCGAAGCCCTCGAACCCGCATTTGGCGAAGTCTGGGGCGACAAAGCTATCGCCCTCCTACCAACCGCCGGCGCCCGCCTGATCTCGGACATCTGCCGCCTGTTTGAAAAACACAAACGCAAGGAACAATTCCAAGCCACGGTTGAGAAATGGATCAGCGAGCGCTCGATTTCCTCCGAAATGCTCATCTGGCTCTGCAAAGAGCGCGACAAACGCTTCCCCGCCCTCTTCAACGCCGAGCTTCTCGCTGCCGTTTTCAGTGCGCTCGAGGCCGACCTCCTCGCTGAAAAACGCACCTCGCGACTCAAAGACCTCCTCATCGACGACGGAGACCTCATCGGCGACCTCCTCATCGGAGCCAGCCGCGATGTCGTTCGCGACTCGATGCGGAAACTCCTGCTCACTCCGGCGATTGAAGACCTCTCCAAGCGCTCTCTCATGGCCCGCATCGTTAAGCTCTACCCCGATACCCAGAGCATGATCACCGGAGCCCATCAAGATGACGAGAAGGCCGATAACCTCATCGTCTCCTGGGCCAGCCTGGAAAAACGCAAGGCCGAACTCGACAACCTCATCACCAAGGAAATCCCCCAAAACCTTCGTGACATCAATATCGCCAAGGAACAGGGCGATCTCCGCGAAAACGCCGGATTCAAAGCCGCCAAGGAGCACCAGCGCGTCCTCCAACGCCGCCGCGCCGAGATGGAACGCGACCTCGTCATAGCCCGCGGAACAAACTTCGAGACTCCGTCAACTGCCACGGTTTCCATCGGAACCATCGTCACCGTCAAAAACGAGGACGGCTCCAAGGAAACCTTCAGCATCCTCGGAGCGTGGGATAGCGCCCCCGACCTCGGCATCGTTTCCTACAAAGCCGGCGTCGGCCAAGCCCTCCTCGGAGCTGCTACAGGCACCACTCTGGAACTGCCCGCCGAAAACGGCACACGCAAGACCACCATCGAGTCGATCAAAGCCTTCACCGATCTCGAACTCCTCAGCTCAAAGGTCCACGTCATTCCAGCAGGAATGGCCACAGCCAACTGACACTGATAAAAATTCCAAAGCGGATGCCGCCGCAAGGGGGTATCCGCTTTTTGCTGTCAACACGCCCCCCCTCCCACAAACCAACCGCGCGGCAGCGCGCCTCGTGCCCCTGGGAGGGCCTTCCTCCGGCATGGCCCATTTTCAATTCACAAAAAGCCGCAGAAACCACTTTCCGCCACCGCCCTCCTCCCTCAGCGCTCCCCGATCCCCACCGCTGCCCGCACGCGCTTCATGACGCGATCCGACACCTCGCGGGCCTTTCCAGCGCCGTCGGCGAGGACTCGGTCAACGAGGCCGACATCGGCCAGAATTTCCTCACGCCGCACACGGAAAGGCGCGAAGTATTCCCAGATTCCAACGAAAAGACGCTTCTTCAGATCTCCATAACCCGTCCCACCATTCAAGAACGCATCGACCATTTCCTGGTAATCCCCAGGCGAAGCCACGAGCTTGTAGAGATCCAGAATCACGGACCCCTCGGTGGGCTTGGGCGACTCCACTGGCGTGGAATCGGTTTTGATGCCCATGATTTTTTTGCGCAGAGCCGCCTCGGGGGCGAAAATTTCAATCGTATTGTGGTAACTCTTGCTCATCTTTGCCCCGTCCAGACCGGGCACGACAGCCGTCTCTTCACGAATGCTCGGTTGCGGAAGTTTGAAAATCTCTCCATAGGTCTCGTTCATCTTCACCGCGATATCGCGGGTGACCTCCAGATGCTGTTTCTGATCTTTCCCCACAGGAACGAGGTCGCTGTCGCAAATCAAAATATCGGCAGCCATGAGCACCGGATATGCAAACAAGCCATGCGAGGCCCCCAAGCCGCGAGCTGTCTTGTCCTTGAACGAGTGGCAACGCTCAAGCAGGCCCATCGGCGTCATTGTGCTAAGAATCCATGACAACTCGGTGACGGCCGGCACATCCGATTGACGAAAGAAAACCGCCCGCGCCGGATCGAGTCCGCAGGCAAGAAAGTCCACCGCCAATTCCCGCACATTGGCCCGCAGCGCGACGGCATCGTGCACCGTGGTGAGCGCGTGGAGATCCGCTATGAAATAGTAGGCTTCACCCTGATCCTGAAGCTCGATCGCAGGCTTCATCATGCCAAAGTAGTTTCCCAGATGAAGGGTTCCCGAAGGTTGGATGCCGGAAAGGATTCGCATCCGGCGTGAATACCATGTCCGCCCGCCGGTGAAATCCTTCTTTTTTGAAAAGAATTTGAATCGGCATCCCCTGCCGCTATCTTCGCGCCCAAGCATGCTTTTCACGCAGCAAGTGCAATGGAAAAACTCATCATCACCACTCTTCTCAGCGCGTTCCTTTGGTCTTCACAGGCCGCAGAGAGCTACATCATCGTCGACAACCAGACCGGTACAATTCTGGATTCCAAAAACAAGAACACCAAGGTCCAGATTGCCAGCCTGACAAAGATCGCCACGGCGCTCGTGGCGCTCGACTGGGCGGACCTCAACAAAGCCGACCTTGCAGCACTCGCCGAGGTCCCAGCCAACGCAATGGCAGAGGGAGCTGTGAGCACTGTCGGCCTTCAACCCGGCGACTCGGCGAGCCTGCGCGACCTCATCTACTGCGCACTTCTCGCCTCGGACAACATCGCCGCACACACCCTTGCGCAGCACATCGGCGCACAGGTCGCCAATCGCGAAGGACTCCCTCCTGTGGAAAATTTCGTCGCCCACATGAACGCCCTCGCCCGAACGCTGTTCATGAAGCGAACTCTTTTCCTCAACCCCTCGGGAATGGATCACCGCACGGATATTGCCACTCCCTATTCGACCGCGGAGGACCTCGCCCGTCTCGTCCGCTACGCCTACAACAACGCAGGTTTCGCTTTCTATGTGTCTCAAAAATCCCGTCAGATTCACATCTTCCGGGGGGGCATCGACACGCCGATCGAGATCAACAACACCAACGAACTCCTCGGCAAAGACGGCATAGACGGCGTGAAAACCGGCCGCACCCGCCGGGCGGGGGAGTGCCTCATCCTCTCATCCACCCGCCCCCCGGAATCCCAGCGCGAGGGTGAAACGGTATTCATCACCCCGCGCCGCATCAATGTCGTGCTCCTGAATTCTCCAAACCGATTCGGCGAGGGACAAGCCCTCGTGACACAAGGCTGGAGTCTCTACGACGCCT
>CAXNGJ010000008.1:0-11518 GCA_964201895.1 Terrimicrobiaceae bacterium | reverse complement strand
GGAATGTCATAGCTGCGGCGCCAGACGAGAACTTGCTCGTCGCCGAACTTTGCGGCGGTCTCGGCTTTGTTGAGGCCTTGGAGCGCGCCGTAGTGGCGTTCGTTGAGACGCCAGTCCTTTTCCATGGGAATCCAGATTTGATCGAGCTCGGTCAGGACGCCCCAGAGCGTATTGAGGGCGCGTTTCAGGACCGACACATAGGCGATATCGAAGGTGAAGCACTCCTTTTTCAGAAGCTCGCCGGCAGCTTTCGCTTCGGCGCGGCCTTTGTCGCTGAGCTCGACATCGTGCCAGCCAGTGAAGCGGTTTTCTTTGTTCCAGGTGCTTTCGCCGTGGCGGATGAGGACAAGTTTATGCATTGAGTAAAATGGATCAGCCGCTCTTTATAGAAAGGCCTCTGCTGCTTGGCAATTTTTACCGATGAAAAGAGACTTTTTACACAGCCGCAAGGACGGGGCTTTTACCTCTCCAGCTGGATGGGGTAAATCGAGTCCGCCGCAAGCGCGCGTGCCGTGAGTTCCATTTGAGCATTCCCTGCAGCAAGTGGTAAGTGGAGCGGGCTATCCGGAATGGATGAAGCGATTTTGAGAAACTCCTCCGCATATCGCAACGGGGTATGGGGCACTTGATTTGGCCATGGTGTATGGGCGAGGCGTGTTTGGCGGATTTTTTCCAAGCAAGGGTTCAGAGGCTTGCAGATTTTCCAACTCTCCGTTGCGGAGTGGGAGAGAACTTCCAACTGCGCGGTACGGGTCAGCCGTCTGAAGAAAAATGGACCCCTGGCATCCGCTGCCAGAGAGGGGAAGATGTTTTGAAAATGCATGGGAAGACGATTTCTAGTCGAATCGGCGAGTATCGCCTGTCGTTGAATCTCCGCCGCCACATCAAAGAGCCCGGGTGCGATGTGGATGTCCTTGTAAAGCTGAGGAAATTCAAAACCCATAGCAGAGAGGTCTGGCATGACTGCCGGAATAGCTCGCGCAATGAGTGGGGTGCCCGAGGCCGCAGTCTCGACAAAAGTCATACCGAATCCTTCCTGCACCGAGGTGTGCACAACCGCTTCGGCGATTTGCAGGATGTCAGCGACTTGTGGCGCACCCGGTTTGTCAAGTAGTCCGAAATGCACTTTCCAGTCGCGTTGCGCAGCTGCCTGCTTCAGATCGTGTGTGTAGTTCGCCTCGTCCTGCGAATAGTGGCCGGATGTGGTGGCCAAAATCGCTTCTGGTCTGAGCCAGCGGGTGAGGAGGATGGCCTCAAGGAGGTTCTTTCGCCTGAGAAAACGGGTTGGGCAAATCCACAGTGGGCCTTCGGTTTTGAGTTCTCTTGCCACCCATGCTTTGGCTGAGTCGATCTGTGCCCGGCTTGATTGGGCAGGGAGCACAACAGGATTGGGTAAATGAAAGGCGCTCGCTGGAAAGAATCGTTTGATGGTGTGAAAATCCTGCAAGTTTATTCCCGCATGCACGGAGCGGGTGCCGGAAGCGAAGAGGACCTCCGCCGTGCTGGATAGGTCGGGGCAGCCGCATCGCTCGAGTTCGTTCCATCGCGCCCAGCGGCCCGCGCACCAGAAATCATGGTGATGCAAGATCAGCGCGGCACCCGTTGCCCTGGAGAGTTTCGCGACCTCTCTGCAGAGCATGGCATTTCGGGCCAACGCTGGATTCTGAAACCAAATCAGCGTGCGAGACGCCCCTGTCTCTCCCACGGCACGCCAGAGTGCGTGTCGGATTTTTTCGGAGATAGTCTGTGGAGTCTCTTCTTGATTGGAAAAGTAGTCGCAGGCTGGTTCGTGGATAAAATCGGCGGGTATTCCGAGCGTTCCAAACTCGGGGCGGTCGCTTTCGTTTCCGCCGCTTAGCATGGTGACTCTCTTGAGCGTCGAACCCGCCGCCTCGGCAATGGCGGGCAGGGTCAACTCCACCACCCTTCGGACGCCGCCGGGACGCCAGTGGTAATGAATCACCACGAGATGTTCGAATGGAAACGCCGCCTTGCTCATAGCCGCAGACTATCACTTCCCGGGGCTTGCTCAATGCCTCTCGCCCGCTGAGAGTATCCATCGTTTTTATGGCGGATTTTTACCAGCACGGCACCATCGCGACCCTTCATCGCCTCGGCAACCCTGACTACAAGGGCCTCGAAGAGGAAATGGACTCGCTTGCCCGCACTTCGCCTCTTGCTCTTGTGCTTCCCTGTCATGCGAGGGATTTGAAATCCACCGCCCTTGCCGCAATCGTCGCTGAATTGTGTGATGCGCGCTTCCTCAGCCATGTCACAGTCGGCCTGGATGGAGGTGATGCGTCGCATTTCGACTTGGCGCTTCGCGTTTTTTCGAAACTCCCGCAGCCAGTTTCGGTTCTCTGGAACGACGGCCCGCGCATCACAGCTCTTCTCGCTGATCTGGAACGCGCAGGTCTCGATCCCGGACCAATCGGCAAAGGCCGCAATATGCGCCTCTGTCTTGCTCAGGTGCTTGCCGGCACAAACGCAGCGGCTGTGGCCATACATGACTGCGACATACTCAACTACCGGCGCGAACTGCTCGTGCGTCTCTGCTTTCCCGTTATCCATCCCGACATGGCTTTTCATGTCAGCAAGGGCTTTAGTGCCCGTTTCTCGACGCAGCTGAACGGTCGCGTCATGAGGCTTCTTATCACTCCTCTTCTTCGCGCCATGGAGGATCTCGAAGGCTTTTCTCACACGCTCGCGCCACTTCAGTTTTTCCGCTACCCGATCAGTGGCGAGGTCTGCCTGCATCGAAGCATTGCGGGAACCGTGAGATTCCCTTCCGACTGGGGTGTCGAAACTGGAATGATGGCTGATGTCTTCCGAGTGGCCTCCATGGAAAAAATCTGCCAGGTCGACATCGCCGAGAGCTACGATCACAAGCACCAGAGTCTTTCGGAGGGTGATCCAGACGCCGGGCTCAACAAAATGGCATGCGATGTCGCCCTTTGCCTCCTGCGTGCGGCCACTTCGGGAATCGTTTCAAAAAATCCGAACCAGTTTACGGGCCTTGTCGAAAAATTTCTTCAAGCCGCGAGGGGCATGCTGCGTTTCTACTCAGCTGATGCCCGCATCAACACCCTCCAGTTTGATGGCGAACTCGAGTCGCGCACAATCCAGCTTTTTGCAGCCAGTCTTGCGCGGGCTGTTTCCATCTACCAAGCCCATCCCAACAAGCCTGCCGGAGCGCCCTCTTGGCAGCAAACCGAGGCCAAACTGCCAGGCTTCGGCGTTGCTCTCGCTCAAGCTGCTAAAGATGATGCGAGGGATTAAAAATTCATCGCCGGATTATTTGCTCAAAAACTGCTTGCCAAAATACGGTAAATCCCTAGCTTGCTCGCTCCGCTGATTTGGGGGCTCAAGAAAAATCCTCAATCGCTCTTTATCAATCATGGCAGCACAAAACAGTCAGAAAATCCGGATTCGCCTCAAGGCATTCGACTATCGCATTCTCGACGCCTCGGCCTCGGAAATCGTCGAAACCGCCAAGCGCACCGGTTCTAAAGTCACCGGCCCGATCCCGCTTCCCACACGCATCGAGCGCTTCACCGTCAACCGCTCCCCTCACGTTGACAAAAAATCAATGGAACAATTTGAGATTCGCACTCACAAACGCCTTCTCGATATCGTCGAGCCCACATCCAAAACTGTGGATGAGCTTCGCAAGCTCAACCTTCCAGCTGGCGTAGACATCACAATCAAAATCTAATTCAAAGCCATGAGCATCGGACTTCTCGGAAAAAAACTCGGCATGACCCGCATCTATGATGAAAAGGGACGTGTCACACCAGCCACCGTCATCGAAGCGGGCGGCAACCATATTCTTCAGGTAAAGACCGCTGAAAAGGACGGCTACTCCGCCGTGCAGGTCGGCTACGGGGAACAAAAGCCCCAGCGTGTTGGCAAGGCCATGACCGGACACTTCGCCAAATCCACATCCACCCCGAAGCGCTTCATTCGCGAGTTCCGTCTTGCGGATGGCGAAACCGCTCCGGATTCAGCGCCGCTTCCCGTGACAAACTTCGAGATCGGACAGTTTGTGGACATCATTGGCCAGTCCAAAGGCAAGGGATTCCAAGGCACCATCAAAAGGCACAACTTTGCCGGACAGCCCGCCAGTCACGGTTCCACCATGCATCGTCGTAACGGCGCTATTGGTAACCGTTCGACTCCTGGTCGTGTCTGGAAAAACATGGGCATGCCAGGCCACATGGGCGATGAGCGCGTTACAGTTCAAAACCTCCGCATCCTTCAGGTGCGTGGAGAGGAAGGCGTCCTCGTGGTTGCAGGAGCGATTCCTGGAGCGATCGGATCTTTCGTGGTCGTTCGTCCTTCCAAGAAAAAATCCGTTAAGAAGTAAAAAATTTCCCGGAGTTGGTTCGGGGTTTTCATAGCAAAGTGCCCGTGGAGGAAACTTCACGGGCACTCTTGTTTTCAGCCTCAATCAACCGCATGCCTGCATCGGATTGATGGATTCTGAAGATCCCTTCGATGGGTCATTTTTCGGTCGAGGCAGGCTGGATCACGATTTCAGGGAGTTATTCATTTGGCCGTTGAGAGGTTTTCATGCAGTTCGCCTTGGGTATGTCCTCAAGCGCCCGCTCGGGCGCATCCGGAATATTCGATCGTGTATTTTCTCCAGTCGTGCAGCAGTTGTCCGTCGCTAAAATCAGGCTGCAGGCGGCTTCCGAGCCTTTCATGCACCATGCCAGTCGTGGTGCATCAAAAAATCTCCACCTTCAAAGTTCTCACGACTCTTGGAAAAAAGGAACTTTGTTTGCGCAGACCCCGCGCTCTCGCGAAAACTATAAATATGCGTAATTTCCCCTGTTAATGAGCCTGTTTCGGTGTGGTTTTTAGCAAAAAAAAGGAAAAACTTGGCGCGGATTATGCTTCTTGATAACCACTATATGTTGTGGTCACTAAAAAAGTTTCCACAATATGGAGATTTTTTTTGACTTTTTTGGGTCTGAAAAATAAAAAATGCACTCACTGGTTCGCCCATGCCGTAAATTGCATGCGGAAAGATCCGTCAACACAGCTGCTAAACTCTACTTTTTACTAAAAATGCCTACGACAACAATCACACTCGGAGACCGCCAGTTCATACTGGATAGCGATAAGGCCGAAGCCGCATTCGCCGCCAAGCGCGTCATCAATGGACGCCAAACGATGTTCTTCAACATCCTGCCTTTGAAATACACCTGGGCCTACGACCTCTACAAAAAAATGAAGGCGAACCACTGGGAGCCTGAGGACGTGCCGATGCAGAAGGATTGCGAGCATTGGCGCGACACGAGCGGGGCTATCTCCGATGTGGACCGATGGATCATCAAGATGGGCATCGGGTATTTTTCCGCTGCCGAAGGCATCGTGGGAGACAACATTCTTCACGTCATCCGCGAAGCGGTCACCGCTCCCGAGCTCAAGCTCGTGCTGGGTCGCCATGCGCAGGAGGAAAACATCCACGCGGACTCGCTAGTTTACATGATCAGCTCGCTTGGCATCAATCCGCACGAGTGCGAGGCCATGTTTGAGGACGTGAAGACGATCAAAAATAAAACCGATTTCGTCGTGAGCAATAGCCGTGCGCTTCGCCGCGACATGGATCTCACCGATCTCGAGAACAAACTCGCGCTCGCCAAAAACATTTTCCTTTTTGGCCAGTGCATGGAGGGAACACAGTTCTATGGTTTGTTTGGAATGGTGCTGGCGCTCTACCGCCAGAACAAATTCCCCGGCATCGGGCAGATGTTCAGCTACACGCTGCGCGACGAGTCAAACCACATCGAGCTGCTGCGCCAGCTCTTCCAAGACCTCGTCGATGAGAATCCCGAGATCTGGACTGAAGAATTCCGCGAGGAGCTTCGTTCTACGATGGCTGAGGCTATTGCGCTCGAGAAGCAATTCATCCGTGATTGCCTGCCAGTGGCTGCCGTTGGCCTCACGGCCGACGAGTTCGGGCGCTATATCGATTACATCGGCGATAGGCGCCTTGTCGGCGTCGGCCTCGAGCCACTGCACAAAAACCTTGAGAATCCGCTCCCATGGCTCTCCGAAATGATGGAGATCAAAAAGGAGACCAACTTCTTTGAAGGCCGGGTCACCGAATACCGCCGAGGCATCGATCTCGCCGGGGTGAGCGACGACGAACTTTAAAATAATTCCACTATTCCTAACAGACAAATGCCTCGACACCTCTCACTCAACGAAGATATCGCGCTGAAGCGCCTCGTCACCATGCCACGCGACCAGAAGCCTGACTTCTCCTGGCGCGAATCCATTGCCACACCAGTCCACTCGCTCACTGGAATCACGGTGACGCGCACCAACGGAGACGAGCAGTCGTTCAGCCTCTCCGACGTCGCAGATGAAATTGGCGAGGCGCTCACCGACCTGCTTCTTTCGCGCGAGGAAAAAAACATCTTCAACGAGCAAAATCGCGGCTTCGTTGCGAATGTGGCCCACTCTGTGGCTTTGAGCCTCGCCGAGCAGGCGCAGAAAGGCGGTTCACTCCGCCTCTCCGAGCATGATCTGTCCCTCCTCATCGAAAAAGCCCTCATCGAAAACGACGCGCACGATGTCGCAAAGAGTCTTGTTTTCAAACGCTCGATCCGCTCCGGGAGCACATCCGCACTCGCTCTGGAGGCCGAGCCGATGAATGTTCGGTTGATTCGTCGCAACGGGGCTGTTGTTCCTTGGATGGAATCCAAAATCGAAGCGGCCTGTCGCCGCGCATTCCTCTCCATGAAGGAAAACGCCGAGGCTGCCGCATCGATTTCCCGGGGAGTGAGCGAGCGCGTCCGCGCCCGCGATTCCGCATTTGTCCACATCGAGGATGTGCAGGACCTCGTGCAGGAGGAACTCATGCGCCAAGGTTACTACAAAGTCGCCGAGAGCTATATCCTCTACCGCGCTCAGCGCGCCAGTCACCGCGAGGATGTCGTCAAGACGGAATCCGAGGCGGAGACCAGTGACATCCAGGAATCCCTCATCATGGTCGTTCAACGCGACGGCCAGAGCGTTCTCTGGGATGGCTCCGAGTTGCGGAAGCGGATTCAGTTTGCGATGATCGGCCTTGAGTTGAATCTCGACGCCCTTCAGATCGAGCGCGAGCTTCGCCGGTCCCTTGCCACCGAGGTGACCGAGGATATTCTGAAAAACACAATCATTCTGAATTCCCGCTCGCTCATCGAGCGCGATGCCGACTTCGCCAAGTTCGCGGCGCGCATCATGCTCTCCTACATTTACGAAGAAGTCCTCGATTGGAAAATTCAACGCGACGGCATCGAAGGGCTCCGTGATGCCCATCGCAAGGCCTTCAAGAGCTATCTTCGCACAGCTGTTGGGATCGAGCGCCTGACGCCGAAGCTTCTGGGATACGATCTTGATGTTCTTTCCGATGCCATCGACCCCACGGCTGATATGGACTTCGACTTTTTGGGAATCCAGACTCTCTACGATCGCTACCTCATTATCGACAAAACCAAAAAAACACTGCGTCGATTGGAAACACCGCAGTTTTTCTGGATGCGGGTCGCCATGGGACTCTTCATCGAGGAGCCTGCGACGCGCGAGGATTGGGTCATCCGTCTCTATAATCTTTATAAGAGCCGTCGCTTTTGTTCCAGCACGCCCACGCTCTTCAACTCTGGCACCCTGCACAGCCAGCTTTCCAGTTGCTACCTCTACAAAGTGGACGACTCGATCGAGTCGATCATGCAGCGCGGTATCGCGGAAAACGCCTACCTTTCGAAATGGGCCGGCGGCCTGGGAGGCTCATGGACAGCGGTTCGCGGCACTGGCAGCTACATCAAGGGCACAAACGGGGAGAGTCAGGGCGTCATTCCCTTCCTCAAACTTCATAACGATCAACTTGTGGCCGTAAACCAAGGCGGAAAGCGCCGTGGCTCAGGATGTGCCTATCTCGAGACTTGGCACAATGACGTGGAGGACTTCCTGCAACTCCGGCGCAACACAGGCGATGACCGCCGGCGCACGCACGATCTCAATACCGCGAACTGGGTTCCCGATCTTTTCATGAAGCGTATGGAGTCCCGCGAGAACTGGACGCTCTTCCGCACCAATGAAGTTCCCGACCTTCACGATGCCTATGGGCGCAAGTTCGAGGAGCGTTACCTCCACTACGAAGAGCTCGCCCGCCAAGGCAAAATCACCGCCAAGGAAGTGCCTGCCATCGATCTCTGGAAGCAGATGCTCAAGATGCTTCTTGAGACAGGGCATCCATGGATCACATTCAAAGACCCCTGCAACCTCCGCAGCCCGCAGGACCATATCGGAGTCATCCACTCCTCAAACCTCTGCACGGAGATCACCCTCAACACCAGTGAGGATGAGACGGCAGTCTGCAATCTTGGGTCGGTTGTTCTCGATACACACATCAAGGCCGATGGTTCGCTTGATCATGAAATGCTGCGCGAAACGATTCATGTCGCCATTCGTGCCCTCGACAACGTCATCGACATCAATTTCTACCCCACGGAAGCTGCCAAGCGCTCGAATGCTCGCCATCGTCCGATTGGGCTTGGAGTGATGGGCCTGCAAGATGCCTTGTTCAAACGCAACGTCAGTTTTGCCAGCGCGGAGGCTGTGGATTTCAACGACGAGTTCATGGAGGCCATTGCCTACCATGCCTACGCCGCATCCAGCGACCTTGCTGCCGAGCGAGGACCTTACAGCAGCTATCGCGGATCGAAGTGGGATCGTGGTCTTCTGCCTCAGGACACCATCGATCTCCTCGAGCGTGAGCGTGGCGTTAAAATCGACGTCCCCCGTGGTGGGCGCATGGATTGGTCGCCCGTTCGGGATAAAATCAAAAAGCAGGGCATGCGCAATTCTAACGTCATTGCCATCGCACCAACGGCCACGATCTCCAATATCATGGGAACAACACCTTGCATCGAACCGAATTACAAGAATCTCTACGCTAAGGAAAATCTCGGTGGCAAGTTCACCATGCTCAGCACCGAGTTGGTCCGCGACCTCAAGAAGATCGGTAAATGGGACACTCGCATGCTCGAACAGATCAAATACTTCGAGGGCGAACTTGGCAACATCGAGGATATCCCGGTTGCGATCCGGGAGAAGCACCGCACGGTTTTCTCGATACCCTTCGACTTCGTCATCGACGCCGCTGCGCGCCGCCAGAAGTGGATCGACCAGTCCCAGTCGGTCAATCTCTTCATCGGCGAGCCTGATATGAAGATCGCCAGTCACATGTATCGCCGCGCCTGGCATACCGGGTTGAAGACCACCTACTACTTGCGCACCCTTGGTGCTTCCAGTATTGAAGGCCCAACCACCAATGTGAAAAAAGAACTCCGCGGAGTTGTTGCAGGGCCCAAGCCCGAATACACTGCCGAGCAAAAGTCGGCCTGCTCCATCGAAGCCATGCGCAACGGCGAGGAATGCGAGGCCTGTCAATAAGTGGCCGGCTCGCATTTCAAACGAAATCAAACCTGAACAACCAAATTCCTTATCCATGAGCACACCAGAACTTCCATCAGTCGGCATTGTGGCCAATCTCGATCCGGAGGATTTTAAGGCCCTAGCCACTTACGGCACTTTTGAAACAGCAACACCGGGAACGGTGGTCATTGAACAGGGCAAATCCCACGGGAAGCTCTTCCTAATCATCAATGGTGTGCTCCATGCCCGCCGCAGCGATCAGGGCAACGATGTGCTCCTCGGCCAAGTGCTGAAGGGGGAGTGGATGGGCGAGGTGGATCTCTTCGATCCCTTCGAGGCCATGTGCTCCGTCGTGGCCGTCGAGGAGTGCCAGTATTGGGTTATGACCCGCGACAATCTGGAGGAATTCATTAACAATCATCCATCGGCCGGCATACTCCTGCTGATAGGTCTCTCCACCACCTTAAGCCGGCGCATCCGCGAGGTGACAAGCAAACTGGCCAAGCAAACAGAACTTACCAAACTCCGCGAGTCCCTGATGGATTGAGTCTTTTTGCTTCCCATGCTGAAACCACTCGCGCTTGCACTTCTCTTCGCCTCTTCGACCCTTCAAGCTATGGATCCGAAGGGAGCACTGGCTTGTTTGCAAGCTCTTCCTGAAGGTTATCGGAATGGTGTCCTCAAACTCTCCGCTGACAATGCGAACCCCAACCCTGATACTTGGTATGTCTCAGCGCAGGTGGGGCGGGATGACAAGGGGATGCGCAGTATTGAGGTAGCGTCCGGTCAGATCATTTCTGACAAAGTTACCCTTGGACTTCGTGAGATTTTTTCCTCTGCCAAGCCCTTGGACCTCTCCAAAGTCCAGCTCGATTCACGCGAGATTTTTGATATTGCCCAGCAATATGCTGGAGCAAATGGCAAGCAGATCGGCACGGTGAGCTTTGTTCTCAATCAGCAAGGCAGTTCGGTGGTTCCGATTTGGTCGGTCTGGTGTTACGGACCAAATGGAACATACTTCGGCGAGTTGAAGCTTCTCGCCACCGATGGCACTGTGATCTCCAACGATGCGTTTCCGAAGAAACCCTGACGCCTTAGAGGGCAGTCACTATGGCAGTCAGCAAAAGAAGGCTCGATGCGTTGCTCGTTGAGCGCGGTTTTTTTGGAAACGCCGACCAGGCCGCCAGAGCAGTCATGGCCGGGCAGGTTTACATCAATGGTCAACCTGTCTCAAAGCCGGGAACCCCTGTTGCGCCCGATGCGGACATTAGTCTCGCCGCACGGGAAAAGTATGTAGGCCGCGGGGGATTCAAGCTTGAGGCGGCGTTGGATCACTTCCAAATCGATCCTTCAGACCGCGTGTGTGTTGATATCGGCGCCTCCACTGGCGGGTTCACGGACTGCCTGCTTCAGAGGGGAGCCAGTCTGGTCCATGCGGTTGATGTTGGACACGCGCAACTCCACTGGAGACTGCGAGTCGATCCGCGCGTCATCTGCCGCGAGGGCTTCAATGCCCGGTTTCTCGCGCCCGGCGACCTTTCGCCACCGCCTGAGCTGGCAGTGGGGGATGTGAGCTTCATCTCCCTCACGGTCATTTTGCCGGCGCTTTTCAGGGTTCTTCCCGAGGGCTCAAATGCCGTTTTTCTGATCAAGCCCCAATTCGAGTCCCCCAAAGGTTCACTGCCTCCAGGGGGAGTCATTCGGGACGATACGCTGCGACTGGCTTGCGTTGAAAAAATCCGAAGATTTGTGGAGCAATCCGGTCAAAACTGGCTCGGCTACATTCCGTCACCGATCACCGGACATAATGGCAATGTGGAATATCTAGCCCACATCAAGCGTGGGGCCACTTGAGCCAATTTAGAAATTGAAATTGAAGCTCGTGTCGAAGCGGGTTTGAAGCTCTTCATTGTTCGCTTGGCCGGTGGAAACTTGGAAGGTATTCTGCCAAGAAAGCCACTCCCGAATGCGCCAGTAGAGGGAGGCGTTGGCAAGCCAGTAGGCGGCCGGACCTTCAACTGTGTTGTTTAGTTTTTCGCTGGTGAGCGATACGTATTCGGACTGCTCGTAGCCAGCTGAGAGC
>CAXNGJ010000007.1:0-12671 GCA_964201895.1 Terrimicrobiaceae bacterium | reverse complement strand
CCTCGTCGTTGGCGATGAGGGCCTCGAATTCGCGGAGGCTCGGGTTGATGACGCGGGCTTCGCCGCAGTGGCCATGAATGGCTTCTTGGGTTTTGAGCCCGTGGCCTGTGATGCAGAGGACAATGCTCTCGTTACGGGGAATTTTTCCGCTTTCGATGAGCTTGCGGGCGCAGGCGACTGTGACGCCTCCTGCTGTCTCTGCAAAAATACCTGCGTATTCGGCGAGGTCGCGGATGCCGCGAATCACTTCTTCATCCGAGCAATCTTCGGCACTTCCGCCTGTCTCGTTCATGCTGCGGATGGCATAGTAGCCGTCCGCCGGAGTGCCGATGGCGAGGGATTTCACGATCGTGTCCGGTTTTGAGACCGGTTTGACGATATCGCTGTTTTTCTTTTTGGCCTCGGAAATCGGAGAGCATCCGCTGGCCTGTGCGCCATGGACGGAGAAGGGTTGCTCATCGAGGACGCCGATTTTGATAAATTCCTTGTAGGCTTTGTGGATCTTCGTCAGGAGCGAGCCGCTGGCCATCGGGATGACGGTGTGGCGCGGGAGTTTCCAGCCGAGTTGCTCGGCAATTTCGAAGCCCATGCTCTTGGATCCCTCGGCGTAGTAGGGTCGCAGGTTCACATTGACGAAACCCCAGCCGTATTTGCCGGCGATTTCGGAGCATAGGCGGTTCACTTGGTCGTAGGCGCCTTCGATGCCGATGACTTGGGTGCCGTAAACAAGTGAGCCGACAATTTTGCTCTTCTCCAAATTTGCTGGGATGAGGACATAGCTCGTGAGACCGGCGGCGGCGGCATTGGCAGCCACCGAGTTGGCCAGGTTGCCGGTGGATGCACAGGCGACAATTTTGAAGCCTAATTCGCGGGCGCGGCTAAGAGCCACAGAAACCACGCGATCTTTAAAGGAAAGGGTGGGGTAGTTGACCGTGTCATTCTTGATGTAAAGCTCATCAACCCCCAGCTCCTTGGCCAGGCGGTCTGCTCTAACAAGCGGGGTGAATCCGACCTGCTCCCCGACTGTCGGTTGGCCGTCGATCGGCAGTAACTCGCGGTAACGCCACATCGTCTGTGGACGCGATGCAATGACCGCGCGGTTGATGTGCCTCGCGATGAGATCGTAGTCGTAGTCGGCTTCGAGGGGGCCGAAATCAAACTCGCAAATGTGGATCGCCTCTTTTGGATAAAGACGCCCGCATTCCCTGCATTTCAGGTTCGAAAAGAATGTCTGTTGTTCGCTCATAGTCGGATTTTCTCCTCAACGAGAGTGGACGAGTGACAGGACACCTGCGGATCGGCTTATGTCCCTCTCATCTTCCCCAGGTTGTCGTTTACACGATCCACCTGAGCTGGATTTGGCACCTGGGCCTGGGTGCGATATTTTGGTATCACACTTCAGCGGTTGCCGTGGCTTCACAGGGCCAGTCCCTCTGCCACTCTCGATAAGATCCTCTATAAATGGAGGCGGGCCGCAATCGCGTCAAGGTGAAATTTTCGGTTCTGTTGCTTTTGTCATCGCACGCAGACGGGTGGGGGTGTTGATTGGCGATAGGTTTGATCAAATTCCATGGACCTTTCGCGTTATCAGAATCCTGAATTCTCCAGAGGTGCTCCTTTTTGGAAGGAGGCGCTTTGGTGGATGGCCCGGGCGATTTTTTTCGAACCATGGTTCCCTCAGCCCTCCAGCCTTCGCTGTGCGGTCCTCCGCGCATTCGGCGCTAAGATCGGGCGGGGTGTGGTGATCCGCTCGCAGGTGAACATCAATTTCCCCTGGCGGCTCGAAATCGCTGACCATGTCTGGATCGGCGAGGAAGTGATGATTCTGAGCCTCGACCGCGTGCGGATCGAGTCCCATGTGTGCATTTCGCAACGGGCGTTTCTTTGCACGGGGTCGCACCAATTCAAAAAAGAAACCTTCGATCTCGTCACCAAGCCCATTTTCATCGAGGACGGATGCTGGATCGCGGCGGGGGTCTTTATCGGGCCTGGAGTCACTTTAAGGCGCAATACGGTTTGCGCGGCCGGAGCTGTGGTAATGAGGGACGCAGGGCCGGATGTGGTGCTTGTGGGAAATCCTGCCGTCGCGCGTGAGAACTGATTTGCGGCTTTGCAGGAGGGGTCGAAACAGGCAGAGTCCGGCGATGATTTTCAGGATTTCGGTTCAGGGGAGGTTCGTCGCGTGATGCAGGCATTGCCGGGATTCCGGGATTTTTATCCCGAGGATTGCGCCAGACGGAACCACATCGTGGCAACTTGGCGGGAGGTGGCGAAGCGCTACGGGTTTCTGGAATTCGACGGCCCGGTGCTCGAAAGCACAGACCTCTACCGCAAAAAGAACGAGGAGGGGGCTGAGATTCTTGAGCAACTTTATTCGTTCTCCGATCGCGGTGGTCGAGAGTTGGCGTTGAGGCCGGAAATGACTCCCACCCTCGCGCGAATGGTCGCCGCACGCGAGAAGCACTACCGCAAACCGATGAAGTGGTTTTGTGTCTCAAATTTCTTCCGCCACGAGCGACAGCAGAAGGGCCGCCTGCGCGAGTTTTTGCAGTTCAACGCTGATATTATTGGCGAGAGTTCGTCGCAGGCTGATGCCGAAACCATCGCCTTGGCGATCGATCTCATGCGGGCGTTCGGCTTCACGGCCGAGAACTTTGTGGTCCGCCTGAGCGATCGCAAGGCTTGGATGGATTTTTTGACATCACGCGGCTGTGACGAAGCCGCTTGCCGCATTGCTCTAGCCTGTGCCGACAAGCTCGAGCGCGAGCCTGAAGAAAAGCTCAACGCCAAACTGGCTCCGACAGGCCTCAGCGTTGTCGATCTCAAAGCCTTCATCGCAGGAGGCAGTCCCGAGGCTTTTGCTCCCGTGCTCGAGGCCCTCGCCGCGCGCGGTCTGACCGGGTTCGTGCAGCCCGATCTCTCGATTGTGCGCGGCCTTGCTTATTACACCGGAGTTGTCTTTGAAATTTTCGACCGCTCAAAAAACCTCCGCGCCTTGGCTGGTGGTGGACGCTATGATGGTCTGATCAAAGGTCTGAGCGATGGCAGCGTGGACCTTCCTGCCATTGGATTTGGCATGGGCGATGTCGTGCTCGGCCACCTCATTGACGAAACGCCTACCTCTGCCGCCCAGCTCCAATCAGCACTTGCTGCCTCGTGCGATGCCTATGTCATCATTGCGGATGAATCCAAGCGCACCGAGGCGCTCCACATTGTCCAATCCTGCCGCGAACTGGGCCTCGCCACCGATTTCCCCCTCAAAGCCGCCAAAATCGGCAAGCAATTCCAAGAAGCTGAAAACCTCGGTGCCCGCCACGCCATCGTGGTCGGCCAGGAGTGGCCACTCGTAAAACTCAAACACCTCTCCACCCGCAGCGAAGAATCCCTCGACCACTCGGCACTCGCTCCAAAACTTAAAACTTTACAAACTTAATTCTTAAAACTCCGCCATGTCCTACCGCACCCATCATTGCAACGCCCTCCGCTCCGAACACTCCGGCCACGAAGTCACCCTCTGCGGCTGGGTGGCCTCACGCCGTGACCATGGCGGGCTCATCTTCATCGACCTCCGCGACCGCGAGGGCGTGACACAGGTTGTATTCCGCCCTGAGGAATACGCCGAGGCCTCCAAGAAATCCCATGAACTGCGCAGCGAGGATGTGATCCGGGTGATAGGCAAAGTCTCTCCACGTCTCGCGGGAACCGAAAATGCGAAGCTCGCTACTGGTGCGATAGAAGTCGTCGCCTCCGCGCTCGATATCCTGAACGCCGCCGAGGTTCTGCCATTCCAGCTCGACGACAAGGTTTCCAACGAAGACCTCCGACTCACCTACCGATACCTCGACCTGCGCCGCGAGCAAATGAGCCGCAACCTGCGCCTGCGCCATCGCGTGGTGAAAACTATGCGCGATGTCATGGACTCCGAGGGCTTCCTCGAAATCGAAACGCCGATTCTTTCGAAAAGCACACCCGAGGGCGCCCGTGACTTCCTCGTGCCATCCCGCCTCACTCCGGGAGCCTTCTATGCGCTCCCGCAGGCTCCCCAGCAATACAAGCAACTCCTCATGGTTGCCGGTGTGGAGAAGTATTTCCAAGTCGCCCGTTGCTTCCGCGACGAAGACCTCCGGGCCGACCGTCAACCGGAATTCACCCAGCTCGATGTCGAGGCCTCGTTCGTTACGCAGGACGACATTCTCGGCCTCATGGAAAAAGTCCTCGCCGCTGTGTTCCGTGAGACCAAAGGAATGGAAATCCCAACGCCCTTCCCGCGCCTGACCTATAAGGACGCCATGAACCGTTTCGGCAGCGACAAGCCGGACACCCGCTTCGGCATGGAAATCACCGACCTCGGCGACATTTTCCGCGACACGCAGTTCAAGGTCTTCCGTGGCGCTCTCGATGGTGGCGGAGTCGTGAAAGCAATTAACGCCTCTGGCCTCGCTTGCATCACCACAGGCCAGATCGAAAACCTCACTGAACTCGCCAAACAAGCCGGTGCAAAAGGCCTCGCCTTCATCAAAGTCGAAAACGGCGAATGGAAATCCCCGATCGTCAAATTTTTTACCGATGCCGAAAAAGCTGCCCTCACCGAGCGTCTCGCCATCAAAGAAGGCGACCTCATTTTGTTCGGTGCGGACAAATGGGAAACCACCTGCGAGACCCTCGGCCGCGTGCGCCTGCGCGTTGCCGAAATGCTGGATGCCCTCAAAGGATCGACCGCCCTCAATTTCCTCTGGGTCGTCGATTTTCCGCTCCTCGCTTGGAGCGAAGAAGAGCAGAAATGGAACGCTGTCCACCATCCTTTCACCCGTCCTTGCGCCGCCGACCTCGATCTCCTCGAGTCCGGCGAATATGGCAAAATCCGCGCCGTTGCCTACGATGTCGTTCTCAACGGCGTTGAAATCGGCGGCGGCAGCCTGCGAATCCACGAATCCGATCTCCAGTCGAAGATGTTCAGCGTTCTGGGCGTCAACGAGGAGAAGCAACAACTTCTCTTCGGCCATATCCTCAAGGCCTTCAAATTCGGCGCACCACCGCATGGCGGTATCGCTCTCGGCTTGGATCGCTTGGTCATGCTCATCGCCGGCGAGGACAGTATCCGCGATGTCATCGCGTTTCCAAAAAACAACCGTGGTGTCGAGATGATGACCCAGTCGCCTGCGGAGGCGGATTTCAAGCAACTTCGCGAGCTCTACATCCAGAGCACGGTGAAGAAGCCGGCGTGAGTTGACCTTATTGACTTTGTTGACCTCATTGACGGTGCGTCAGTGAGGTCCCTCTCCCGGTCGCGTGCCTTTGCACTCGGGGTATGCCGAGCAGCCCCAGAAGGAACCTTTCGCCGACTGGCGCTCGCGCATGGGCTTACCGCATTGCGGGCACTCCGGCGATGGCGTTTTGGTCTTTTCGCGGGCTTCTAGCCGTTTGGTCATGAGGCGCTCGCTGAAACCGCCTGTTTCTTCAAAGGCTTTTCCCTGCGCCTCGATCTGGCTTTTCAGCATGTTGAGCGCCCGCCCGATGATGATTAGCAAGGCGTTTGCCACGACCACGGCATCCCGGGAGTCGAGCCAGCGGGCATATTTTTTGCGCTGCTCCAGAGCGTGCTTCGCCGACTCGTAGACCATGTCATCGGAGAACAGCGCATCGTCCAGGGAAATGGCGTTCACCGCTTTTGCTTCGGGCGAGTGCACCGACCAAGGGAGTTGCTGGCGGTCGATGATGAAAATCTCATAGTCGCCGCGCAGTTCGCTCAGGCTTGCCCGCGCGACATCAGTGAGTTTCATCTCGGTGTCTTTTGATGTCGCGGATCGCTCCGAGCCTTCGATGATATTTTGCCGACCGCTTCGCGCGGCTTGGGTCATCTGGTCGTATTGCCGCCCCTTCGGATCGTAAAACTTCTTCTCCGCCTCGCGCGAGTCGTGTGTCAGAAACCGTCGGCAAAACCGAAGGGTCTCAACTTGCACAACCGTCGCTAAGGTGAAGGAATGAAGTCGCCGGAAACCGCCGCGTTTCTCGAATAGTTCTGCCATGCGAAAAGCCCTCTCCGTCTTGCTTGGCGGCGTCAAATCAGCCTCTGCAAACTTTCTGTCACAAAGCGCAGCCCCCCACTGTCAATGGGGTCAACTTGGTCAATCAGGTCATCCCCGCCAGAAACTCCGCAGCCTCGCGGCGTATGGTCTCTCGCTCGGCTTCCGGGCGTTTGCGCCAGGCGCTGACCATCATGCTTGTGCGTGGGTTCGAGGCGAAGCGGTCGGCGTGGCGGTCGTAGAAATCCCAGTAGAGAAGGTTGAAGGGGCATGCGCCGGAGCCGGATTTCTTGTTGGGGTCGAAGCTGCAGCCGGAGCAGTAGTTGCTCATCTTTGAAATGTAAGCGGCGGAGCCGGCGTAGGGCTTGGTGGCCATGAACCCGCCATCGGCGTGGAGAGCCATTCCAAGCACATTGGCAGCCATGACCCACTCGTGCGCGTCGATATACATTTCCAAAAACCAGTCATGCGCCTCCTGGGGGCTGATCTCGGCGAGGAGGAGGAAATTTCCCAGGATCATGAGGCGTTGGATGTGGTGATTGTAAGCGGTGTCTTTAACCTCCCGGATCACGCAGCGCAGGCAGTTCATCTCCGTCTCTCCGCTGTAGAAAAAAGCGGGTAGCTTGCGCGTTGCGCCGAGTCCGTTGGATTGCAGGTAGTCGGGCATTTTTAGCCAATACACGCCATTCACGAATTCCCTCCAGCCTATGATCTGTCGCACAAAGCCTTCGACGGCGGCCAGCGGTGCGTGGCCCAATTTGTAGGCCCGCTCGGCCGCAGCGACGCATTCCATCGGCAGGAGAAGGCCGAGATTCAGCGGAGCTGCGATCAGGCTGTGAAACATTGTCGGCGAGTCCTGCAGCATGAGATCTTGGTAATCCCCAAAGAGCGGCAGCCGAGTCTCGATAAAATCCCGGAGCGCCTCGCGTGCGCCCTCGCGCGTGGTCGGCAGCCAGCAATCTTCCGCGTGGCCAACATCCTCCGGAAACCAATTTGTCACCTCGGCGGCGACTTCTGTCTCCATCGGGCTTTGGTTGCGCCTGCGCGTGGCCGCTGGCGGCGGCTTGGGTGCTCCATCCTTTTTCCAATCGCGCACGGTTTTCCGGTTCTCGGCATCATAGTTCCACGCGCCACCCTCGGGCTCTCCATCATCGCGCATGAGGATCCCGAGTTTTTGCCGGGCTTGGCGGTAGTGGGCTTCCATGAGCAGCCGTTTCTTGCCTTTGGCAAAACGAAAAAACTCCTCGCGCGGAGTTACAAATTGGCAGGTGGGCGTGGCCTGAACCGCAACACCGCTCGTGACGATGGAATTTACGATCTCCTTTTGAGACCAGTTGTTCGGCTCCATGACGAGCAGCGATTCTGGGCGGTGGCGCTCCAGATGGTCTTTCAATGGATCGGCGAAACACGGAGCGTCGCCCATTTTTCTGTAATCCACCTCCCAGCCGTTTTCGCGGAGCTGGGCCGCGAACTCGCGCATCGCTGTGAATTGAAACACTCGCTTGATCCGGTGGGCCCGACCCGAATCCCTCGCCTCTACAAGCAAAATGATATCACGACCATGCTCGCCTGACTGCAGTGCCGTATTCTTGAAAGTGAGCTGATCGCCAAAGATGAGGATGGTTTTTTTCATGAAATGGAATGCCTCAAGGCGGCGGGCTTATCTGGAATCAGGAAATTCTCACAAACCGGCTGCCCGGTAGTTGGCGGACGAGCTTTTTCATTTCGAGGGAGAGGAGGGTGGCGGAGACGGTGTGGCTTGGGAGGGCGCTGCGCTCGATGATGGTGTCGATGTGGGCTTCGTCGTCGCAGATGGCTGCGTAAACTTGTGCTTCGTTGCCGGTGAGTTCGGGGGCGCGTGCCGGAGTGAGTTGAGGTTTCTCTGCGAAAAGGATTCCCATGTCATCGAGTATGTCGGCGGCGGAGGTGATGAGTTTGGCCCCTTGCTGGATGAGGCGGTTTGAGCCGATGGCGTTCGGGTTGTCGATGCGGCCGGGAACGGCGTATATCGAGCGTCCCTGCTCTCCGGCCTGGTTTGCGCTGATGAGTGCGCCGCTGCTCGCTCCCGCCTCGACGACGAGCACTCCGAAGGAACAGCCGCTAATGATGCGGTTGCGCATGGGGAATGTCTGGCGGTCGGCTTTGACGCGCATGGAAAACTCGGTGATGACTGCGCCCGAGGTGGCAATTTTATCTGCGAGTTCCTGGTTTTCCGGTGGGTAGAATTCCAGGAGTCCGCTGCCGAGCACGCCGATCGTTCGGCCCTTTGCTGCGAGAGCAGCCTGATGTGCAAGTGTATCCACTCCCCGGGCCAGGCCGCTCACTACGGTGACGCCGGCATAAGCGAGCTGGTAGGAGAGTTTTTTTGCGCAATCCGAGGCATAATGCGTGGGCTTGCGTGTTCCAATGACGCCGATGGCATGGCGGTCGCGTTCCAGAATTTCACCCATCATGTAGAGCACTGTCGGGGGATCGTGTATCTCGCGCAGCAGCGCGGGGTAGTCTGGCGAGGCGAGTGTGACGACTTTTGCACCGTGCTCCTTCACGAGGGCGAGTTCGCCGGTGAGGTCTACATGGCTTTCCCAATCTTGCAGGGATTTTGCCGCTTCGGGGCCGATCCCTGACACCGTTTGCAAACGTGTCATGGGAGCCGTGAGCACTGCCGAGGGCGATCCCAAGGCCTCCAATAAACGCCGCACTCTCACCGGACCGATCCGGGGAACCATATTTAACGCAATGTAGGCTTCCGATTCGGTCATTGGCGGGGGAGTAAAGCTACGGCTCCTGCGAGACCCAAGCAAAAAGCGCATTTTTCGGAGGCACCGTCCCCGCACGGATCGCAGTTTGGCCTTTCCTCATTTGGCTCGGTTCACTTTTGCGTTCAATTGGAGCGAATCGCCATTTATCAATGGTGTGTGTCGTCCACTTTTGATTCGTCCCGTGTTTTTATTACATCCTGCGGCGTTCTTGCCGGCGGGTGTGATTCCGTGGGCGGGCTTTTTGATGCATTGTGCGCCGACAGGCATATTGGCGCTGGGCTTCCTGAGTCGGAGGCTTTGGGGGAGGCTGCGGGATTGGAGACGGGGGATGTAGCCATTCTTGCGCGGCATCAGCTTCTTGCATTGGCCGTCGTGGAGCGCGCTTGGAAAGCTGCTGGGCTTTCGCCTGAGCGCAATCGTCTGCGCGGGGAGGGAGCGAAGCACCGGTTGCCGGCTATCGGGTGTGTGAGTGGAAGTTCGCTTGGAGGTTTGGTGGCGATGGAGGAGGACGTGGCAGTGTCCGGAAAATTCTCGCCGTATTCGATCAGCCGATGGAGGGGTAATGCTATTGCAGCTGCTGCGACGGTGCGATACGGCCTTGGAGGCGCGGATTTTTCTTTGAACGCTGCTTCGGCGACGGGGGCGCAAATTCTTCATCTGGCGGCTTCACTCGTTGCCTCTGGAATGCTCGATGCGGTGGTGGCGGTGGCGGCGGATGCCGCAGTTTCACCCGTTCTGAGATCTGCCATGGGCCGTGGCGGCAGTGTGACGCGAAATGCCGAGTGCAGGCCCTTGAGTGCGGGCCGCTCGGGAATGCTGCCGACGGAAGGTGCCGCATGTATAATTTTGGAATCCGCCTGCCACGCCTCGATGCGCGGTGCTCTGCCTCTTGCGGAGTGGTGCTGGGGCGGCTGTGCGAACGAGTCGAGACATCTTATGGCTCCAGATCCGGAGGCGCGTGTGCTGGAGGAACTTCTTGTTGCTGCGAAAAATCGAGCCTTGCAGCGGCAAGGTCGCGAGTTGCCGGTGGATTGGATTTCGCTTCATGCCACAGGAACGCCCCGGTTTGATGCTGCGGAGATTTCCTGTGTTCGTCGGGTTTTCGGGGACCAACTGCCTTGGATTTCCGCCATGAAAAGAACGACCGGCCATGCGTTAGCCGCCTCCGGGCTTTTGGAGGCAAGCCTTCTCACTGAGGGCCTGCGGGCTGGAAAATTGCCCGCCTGGCCTCGGAATGTTGACCCTACCTTTGGGCTGCCAGAAAACCCATCACGGCCGTCGGAGTCGCCGTCCACAGCGGTTCAGATTGGGCAGGGTATGGGTGGCACCGTGGTGGTCAATGTTCTGGGGCGGGCGTGAAGATTACAGTGTTTTATACAATCTGGACGGGGTGTCGCCAATCCACTGCTGTAGGAGTTTGATCCACTCCTCGGACATCGTGAATTGCAGCATGGCTTGGTTGATTTGTTTGTAGCTCTCGTGTCCCTCTCGGACTGGAATGGCGAGAAAGGCTTCGCGGAGGCGGAATGAGGGAATGTTGATATGGATTGGCGGTCTCCGGCCCGCGAATTCGCGCCGCACATAAGAGAGGGTATTGCGGTCGCCCACGACGGCTTCGATTTTACCAGCAGCCAGATCATCGAAGGCTTGGGGGATGCTTTCGTATTCGTGTGTCCTGACGCCGATGCGGCGGAGGATATACGAGGAGAGGGATCCCCGGAGTGCTCCGCATGAGAGGTGGTTGAAGTCCGAGACGCTTTCGATGCTGTTTGCCGTCTGCACCGAGGACATGCTGGATGTCACAGTGGCCGTGAAAGCAGAGACGAGCACCACACCGAAGATCATCCAAAAAACCGCGATGATCCGACCGGCGATAGTTGCCGGGGTTTTATCGCCGTAGCCGACAGTGGTCATGGTGACGGCAGCAAACCAAAGTGCGGAACCGATGCCGGTGATGCCTCCATGAAAGTGTCCCGTTCTATGGTGGCGCTCTGCGAACCAGAGTAGGAGACTGATTATGAGCATGGCTAAAAAAATACCGATGAGATATTTCGCGATGGTCCAATTGAAAAAATCCTTAAGCACGCTTTTCCAAGCCGATTCCCAACTGACTTTGCTGAGCGCGATGCATAGGCTTGAAGTGAGGAACGGCTGGGTGAAATCCACGAGTTTCTCGGCTTCTGGAGTCACTTCTATCTCCCCCGCCGCCGCATCGATTTTTCCATCTGCGACCTGCTGCACCAAGTCTTCGTAGGGAAGTTCAACAAACACGATTCCAAGGCCTGTGGCATCGCTGATTCCCTTCCAAAGACCGGGAGCCAGACCTGTCCAAGTGCCATCCGGGTTTTTCAAGGCATAGGGTGGCTTCTCATGAATGCCAATGCGTAGTGGTGCCTTGGCATCGGCCGCTTGCAAACACAGGGGAGTGCAAGCCAGAAGCAGAAAAATCACAGCATGGAATGCGATGAATCGTCTCCAGCCACTTTGCAAAACAATCTCCCTCATTACTGGCCGCGCCGGATACGGGATCCGGGGAAGTTCACAATAAAACGCCATACGATCTTCTCGCGATTTTCGATTTCCCAAGTCTCGGGATTCACCTTGCTGGGGACGGCGTAGCGGCGGATGTCAATGACGGTATCGTAGCCTCGGTCTGCAAAAATATCGATGATCATGGTCAGTACGAGTGGGTCTGCGAGCAGCAGATTCTCAGAGTTGATATGTGCCCGGCCGGACATGTTGTGTCGGCGGATAATGGGCATGAATTTTTCATTGATGAGGGCTACTGAGTGCTCGAAAAGGTCGGGGTGCTCGGCATTGTAGGAGTCCAGCCGCATGACGAGTTCCTGCCGGGCGTGGATGCTGAGTTCGCGGGCAATCGGGATGCGGGAAATCCGGTCGAAAGTGCTCTGGTCCAATTCCAGTGAGCTTTGGTAGCGGAGTTCGTCTTGAATGCGGCGCTGCACCTCATCTACCGTGCCGTGGGCGTTGACATAGTGGTAGTGGAAGACTTGGCGCAGGGTTTTCAGCGATTCGTAGGTGACCTCCTTGAAAGTGCGGTAGCGGTTGCGGGCGGCCTCATCGGACAAATCCGTGGCGCGCGTCTCGACCATCTCGCCCACTCCGGAGGCCTCCACGGAGGCATTGTGTGAGCGGGCGCGTTCGCCACGGAGAATCTGCCGGCGTACGGATTCGGCCTCATCAACAAACAGCACAACGATGTGGAACATCGGTTTGCGGAACTGAGCTGCCAGGGGTGTTCCGATATACTGGTGGCGGAGGGTATTGAGTTTTTCGTGGAGAAGGCGCAGGCAGAGGACCTGCACTTTCGTGCGAGGGTAGCCATCCACAACGACGCCGGTTTGGTTTTCCGGATGCAGAAGTGCCCTCAAGAGAAGGCCTGTCACCTCGCGGTCGCCAACCATCATTCCGGCATCGATGAGCTTGCGCGCAGCAGGACTCTGGAGCAGCGAGCTAACCACGATTGGTTCGGCTGTGAGGCTGCGATAATTTTGGATGAAGCGGGTTTGAGTTCCTTTGCCAGCGCCGGGAGCGCCGTTCAGCCAGATCACTTCATTCGGAAACTTGAGGCCCTCTATGCCGACTTCATCGACCAAATCCTGCCAAGCGGCATTGAAGATGAGATTGGCGTCTTTGACCTCGAGATCCACGGCTTGCGAATTGGAGAGTTTGGAGGTTGCTGCGGCAGGAGCGGAGTCTTGAGAGATTTTCATCAAAATGTAGGCCAAGATTGGCAGGTATTCTCCCGAATCTCAATGTGTTTCACCCGATAAGCTCGCCGACAACCTCCGCGCTCAATCCTTTAAAAGAATCAGAGTCAAATAGTTCCATGCTGAGTGTTTTCTTTTTGGCCTGCATTTCGAGCACG
>CAXNGJ010000006.1:0-13155 GCA_964201895.1 Terrimicrobiaceae bacterium | reverse complement strand
TTCCTCCAGGCGGGCCTGAATGATCATGTTTAGCATGAGGCGGTCGATGTCCCTGCCGGAAAATCCCGTATCGTTTTTGAGAGTGATTTTGTTACTCGCAGAGATGTTTTCGGTGATGGCCGAGCCTTCTTCGATTTTCAGCTTTTCGGCGCGGGCGATCGGAATGCGAAGGCCGATGCAGAGGTCGTTTGTGATGTGGTCGCCGCCGATGGCTATAACACCGCTGTGGCAAACCGCCCCGTCCTTGTAGACGATGTAGTCGGTGACGCCGCCACCGATATCGATGAGAACCGCCCCAGCTTGCTTCTGTTGCTCGTCCAGAATGACCTGTGCGGACGCGACGGAGTTTACCACTATGTCCTCGACATCAATGTCGAACTCTCGCACGCAGCGGATCGCATTCTGAATGCGGTTGGTCACACCGTGGATGATGTGAAAATCCGCTTCCAGCTTTGTTCCCATCATGCCGTGAGGGTCTATGACTCCCTCCTGTCCATCGACATAGTAGCGTTGGATGACCGAGTGGATGATCACATCCTCCTTGGGGATTCCCGCCTCCTTGGCTTTGAATTCGACACTCTCGATCTCCTTGGCCGTGATGGTTGATTCCTCCGGCAGTGTGACGGCGCTGCGGTTATTGAAGCTCTTGATGTGACTTCCGGATATGGCCAGCCAGACGCCTTTGATTTCATGGTCGCTGCGGTCCTCGGCATCGGCCAGGGCGTCGTGAACACACTGGGTTGCATTTTTGAAATCGACGATTTCGCCTTTTCGGACTCCGCGCGATGGACTCTCTCCCACACCCAAAATTCGCATTTCCCCGTCGCGGTGGCATTCTGCCACCACGGCGCACACCTTGGTGGTTCCGATTTCCAGTCCGACATGTATTTTTTCGCGGGCCATCAGTTTCTCTTGGGTTTGGATTTTTGAGGGATCGACTTTTGCTTGTCTGAAACAGGTTCGGGCGGCGCCGCCATGACAAATTTCACAGGCGTGTTTTTTGCCACCATGAGGTTCACAGACTCGATTTCCCGGCCGGTGTCGCGGCAGTGTTCCAGCAGGCGTTGGAGTTTCATCAATTGCGTGGGGAAGTCGCCGGAAGCAAATTTGACCCGAGCACTCTGATCGGTGAGTGCATCGATGCAGTAGCCCTTGCTGATGTTCAGTGATCTGATGACGAGCAGGGACTGCGATTGGCTCCGGGCCTCGCGCAGAAGGGTCAGAGCATTCTTCAGATCATCTCCTTCGAGGAGGCTGCCTTCCTGGATTTTTTCCACTTTCACGCCGTAGATAATCGGGAGTTGGTGGTATTCCTGTTGAAGCAGCCTGGGTTTCATGAGAAAGCCGAAGTCATCCACCAGCGTCATCGAGCTTGGATCGTAATCTGCCGAGGAATCCGCAGACTTTGAAACCCATGCCACGGGAATCCGGCGCGTGAGAGTGATTTCAATGCGATCCGGCATGATGCGCTCGATGGAAACATCCGCAACCATCGGGATTTCGCGGAGTTTGCGGTCGATGCCTGCGATATCGATGCGGAAGATGTTGTCGCCGGATTGAATGCCAGTCTCTGCCAGCAGATCCTCGCGGGTCATAACTCCATCGAGTTCGAGTTCGAGCTCGCAGAGGCTGTAGGCGGGATTTGAGAAAAAGAATTTATCGAGAGCTTTGTTGAGTCCGAACCAGATCAGTCCGCAGGCCACCGCGACGATGAGGGAAAGCGCGCAGAGTTGTCCAATCAAGCGCTGGCGTTTACGCTGCGCTGTCCTGGCGCGCATCTTCACATTCAGGTAGTGCACACCGTTTTGCGTTCGTTTCTTTGTTGCGGAGGCTGATTTCATCACGGGTTCTTCTTCGCAAGCGATAGTCCAGCGATCTCCTCGCACAGTGCGGGGAAATTGAGCCCAGCCACGGCGGCCGCCTTGGGTAGAAGGCTCAACTCGGTCATGCCGGGTATTGTGTTGATTTCCAAAACACTCATTGAGCCGTCTGCCGCGAGGAGGATGTCCACGCGGGAATAAACCTCAAGTCCCAGAGCGCTGTGCGCCGCACAGGCGGTGGACTGCACGCTGGTTGATTCGGCATCCGTCAGAGGAGCGGGAACGAAGTATTCGGAGGCCCCGCTGGTGTATTTGTGGTCGTAATCGTAGACGCCGTCACGGGGAACGATTTCCACAACCGGTAGAGCCTCGCCGCCCAGGATTCCCACAGTCAGTTCCCTGCCCGCAAAGAAACTTTCGATGAGCACCTCGTCGCCATATTGGAAGCAATCTTCGAGTGCGGCGGGAAGCGCAGCGTCATCACGGATGATATGAACTCCCACGCTGGAACCTTGCCGCGGAGCTTTCACCACATAAGGCAGGGGAAGGCTCGGGACCTCGCCGCGGCGGATTTTTTCCCATTTCGAAGTCGGCACGCCGGCGCTGTCGAAGGCTTCTTTTGATAGGATTTTGTCGAATGCCGTGCGGCTGCCTTCGATTCCTTCGCCTGTGTAGGGTATGCCTCGATCATGGAGGAGCGACTGGAGTTGGCCGTCCTCACCAAATGTGCCGTGAATGATGTTGAATGCGATGTCCAGAGAACCGGGCAGGGCGATATCCGGCGTTGTGACATCAATCTCTTCGACCTGGGCCCCGGCGGCGCGGAGGGCTTTCGCAACAGCGGCCCCTGAGCGGAGTGACACATCGCGCTCTTTGCCTGGGCCTCCCTTGAGAAGCGCCACGGTTTTGTTTTTAAGAAATCCGGAATGCTGTTGCTTCATAAATCTATCCCCACAATTTGAACCTCTGTTTCAAGATGGATGCCGCGTGTTCGCTCAGCGGCTGCCTGAATTTCTTTGATCAGGGTTAGAACATCCGCTGAGCTCGCGCCACCATCGTTGACGATGAAATTTCCGTGAATTTCAGACACGCGGGCTCCGCCAACAGAGAAGTTTTTGAGGCCGAGTTCCTCGATAAGTTTGCCTGCAGGAATTGTTGACGGGTTTTTGAAAATGCACCCTGCGCTGGCTGCGACAGGTTGGCTTGAGCGGCGCTTGGCGACGGACTCTGCGATGACCGCATCGATCTCGTCCTGTGTGCCGACTTTGCCGGCAATAACGGCTGAGAGCGCATAGTTTGTTCGCAGCATGGGAACGCTGCGGTAGTGGATGTCCATTTCGGCAGGGGTGCGGGTGAAGATGTTTCCATCTTGGTCGCAAAAGCGAACCTTCACGACCTGATCAAATGTTTGAATGCCCATGGCACCGGCATTCATCCGCAAGCCTCCACCGAGGTTTCCCGGAATTCCTTCCATCCATTCAAACCCCGCGATATTTGCCGATCGCGCCAGTGCGCTGAGTTGTTTGAATTTCACTCCCACACCCGCCGTGATCTCGGTTCCACTCACTTCATGCCGCTGAAAGTCACCGCGCGAAAGGTGTGCAACCACGCCGGGGATGCCGCCATCGCGCACAAGAAGGTTCGAGCCGCGCCCCATGACCATGAGGGGAATATTCTCATCAAAGCAATGCCTCACGAGGTCGGCGAAGCCCTCCTCGCTCTCCGGCTCAACCCAGAACTGGGCGGGGCCACCGATTTTCATGGTCGTGTGCTTGGAGAGAGGTTCGTAAAGCTTCATGCGTCCGGCTCCCATCACTTGCTGAAGGGTATCGCGCATTTTGAGATCCTGAACGAGTCGCTGACCTGCCTCGTGGATATTCCCCGCTCCGAGGCTCAGGATCAGGTCGCCATCCTCGACCAAAGAGGCGGCGGCTTCGTGGATGAGGGAAATCTCGGGTACATGGATGGCGGATGCATGTCCGGCGGCGAGTATGGCATCGACAATCGTCTGGCCCGAAATGCCTGGAATCGGTTTTTCGCTCGCGGGGTAGATGTCGGAAACAAAAACATGATCCGCCAGTGCGAAGGCTCTGCCAAATTCGTTCTTCAGCGCTTGGGTGCGCGTGTAGCGGTGGGGTTGGAACATCGCAATCACCCGTCCGTGGCCGCCGGTTCGCGCAGTGGCGAGTGTGGCGGCGATCTCCGTGGGATGGTGCCCGTAGTCGTCAACGATGGTCTGGCGCGGCGATTCGTGAATGATTTCGAAGCGGCGCTTGGCACCACGGAAGCTCTCGAGTGCGGTGACGATGGATTCGAAGGACTGTCCGACTTCACAGGCTAGAGCAATTGTGGCCAGCGCATTTACTGCATTGTGGGCTCCTGGAATGTTCAGCACGACTTCACCGAGCGTTTTTCCGTCTTTGTTGACTGTGAAGCGGGATTTGAAATTTTCTGTGGCGAGGTTTGTGATCCTGTAATTTGCTTCTGCCCCGAGACCGTAGGAAACGGCGCGGGGATGCGATGTGCAGACGCGCCTGGCCCCCTCGTCATCAGCGCAGAAGAAAACCTGGCCCGATGTTTGGTTGATGAGGCGTTTGTAAACGGCGTCGATAGCAGCGAGATCTTTGTAAAAGTCCAAGTGTTCCGGCTCGATGTTGAGCACGATGGCATGCTCGGGATGGTAATTGATGAGTGTGCCGTCGCTCTCATCGCCCTCGGCCACGAACCATTCGCCTTCGGAGTCCCATCGCGCATTTGTTCCCAAAATCGGAATTTCAGCGCCCACATAGTGGCAGGGCTTGAATCCTCCAGCCCGCAGGACATGGGCCGCCATGGCGGAGGTGGTTGTTTTGCCGTGCATGCCACAGACCACGATGCCTTTCTTGGAGTCCATGATTGCGGCCAGCGCGTCGGCCCGGCGCGCCAGAGGCAGTCCGAGTCGCCCGGCTTCATCGTAGGCGGGATTTCCGGCTTTGATTGCGGACGAGTAGATGACGACATCGGCGCCGTGCACGCACTCCGACGAGTGGGGGCAGTGAAAATGAAGACCCTTTTTGATGAGGCGTTCGAGCTCGGTGGTATGAACCTTGTCGGATCCGCTCACTTTGTGCCCGAGTCCGAGCAACAAAGCGGCGATGCCGCTCATGCCGGACCCTGCCACCCCGATCAGGTGGATGTGCTTCGGCGTTGCCGATGTGAGGGCTTCGCGCAATTCGGCTGCTGTCATTTGATGCCCTCCCTTACGGCCCGTTCCATGACATCGGCGACATTCTTTGCCGCCGACTCCGGTATCAGCTTCTTCGCGGCGGCGGCCATAGCGGCACGGCGCGTTGGATCGTTCAAAAGATTCGAAATCGTAGCAGCAAAGATCTCGGGAACGATGTCCTTCTCCTCGGCCATCACGGATGCCCCGGTCCGCACATAAATTTCCCCATTGGCTTTTTGGTGATCATCCGTCGCATGGGGGTAGGGGATCAGGATGGAGGGCAGGCCGAATTGAGACAATTCGCTGAGGCTTGATGCACCTGCTCGTGAAATCACTAAATCAGCTGCTGAGTAGGCCTCTTCCATTCGGTGGTGGAATGGCGCGACATAATGGGGGATCTCATCACGTTGGTAGTTCGCAGCTGCCAGACGGTCATCGTTTTTTCCCGTGAGGTGAATGATTTGGACACCGGATTGGGCGAGAAGCGGGGCTGTGCGAAAGAGAATCTGGTTGATTCCGCTCGCGCCTTGGCTGCCGCCGGTAACGAGGAGCGTGGGGCGTGTGGAATCGAGGCCAAAAATCCGCATCGCATCGCTTCGATCCAGTGGTTGGCCTAAGTTTTTCCGCACAGGTGTGCCTGTGACGATGCAATCCGCTCCGGGGAACCTCTGTCGGCAATCTTCGAAGCCCAGAAGAACGCGGGATGCAAACTTGGCGGCCAAGCGGTTTGCTCGGCCGGGAATGGCATTGGATTCATGGATGAAGCACGGTAGGCCCTGCATGCGCGCGGCGAGAATCGGAGCGGTGGATGTGAAGCCGCCCATTCCAAGAACCACGGAGGGGCGGTATTTTCGATAAATCTCGCGGCATTGGCGGTAGCTGTCCCAGCAGCGGCGAAGGAATCCCACGAATGCGGGTGAGAGAAGCATGGCTGGCATCCCAACTGATGGGAGCTTTTCAGCGCGGAATTGGGGGTGTGCCTTGAGTGCGACGGCATCGATTTCCTTTTCTGAAACAAAAAGCAAAACCTCGTGGCCGCGTTCATGGAGCGACTCCGCGACGGCAAGGCCGGGGAAAAGGTGCCCGCCTGTGCCGCCGCAGGCAATAATGGCTCGGAATGGTTTTTGGTCGGTCATATGCGAGGCTCGAAGTGCGGACGCGTAAGCGCAGGAGAGAAATGGGAGACGAGTGGTCGTCCCTGTCGGTGGATGTTTACAAGAAGGCCGATGAGAAACAGGCAGACGACCATGTTGGAGCCGCCATAACTTATGAATGGCAGCGGCATGCCCTTGTTTGGAAGAAGCGAGGTGGTCACGCCGATATTCACGCAAGCCTGAAGTGTGATCATGATCACTGCTCCGATGCCAAGCAGGCGGCCGACATCGTCTTTGGCATTCGAAGCGATCAAGGATCCGCAGAGGCAGATGAGTAGGTAGGCGAGCACGGTAAGGAGTGTTGCATAGAGGCCGAGTTCCTCGCCGATCATCGGAAAAATAAAATCGGTGTGGGCATAGGGTAGGTAAAGCATTTTCTGGCGTCCCTCACCGAGCCCCAGGCCATCCACTCCACCGGATCCGAAGGCGATGAGTGCCTGCCATTGCTGGAGTCCTTCGCCGAGACTGTATTTTTCAGGATGTAGGAATGCCAGCAGGCGTCCTTGGCGTTCCGACACATTCATTGCGACGAGAAATATGCCGCCAAGGCCGCAGCATATGAGTGTTCCAAGCCAGCGCAGGGCGGCTCCGGCGATGAATAGGACGGCCACAGCGGTTCCTCCGATAAGGGCTGTGTTTCCGATATCCACTTCAAGAACGATTAGTCCCATGAGGATGCTTAAGATTCCCATTGGAAAAGCGAGACCTGTAGTGAAGGAGGAGAAGCTGATATCGGATCGGGAGAACCACCAGGCCAGAAAAAAAATAGAGGCGATCTTGGCAAGCTCACTGGGCTGCACGACACCGAAGCCAAGATTGATCCAGCGTGAGGATCCATTGATTCGAAGACCGATCGGCGGGATGAAGCAGAGGACTAGAAGAAGTGCGGCGGCAGCAAAGAACGCCCACCAATATTTGACCCAGAAATGGTAGTTCACAAAGGACGCCACGGTCGCGACAACAAGCCCGACGCATAGCCACATGCCTTGGCGTTTCACAAAGAAATAAATGTCCGAGTGGCTTTCCTCTGCAAACGCGCTTGTGCTGAACAACATCACCAATCCGAGGGCGATGAGGCCTGCCACGGACAAGGTCAGGACATAGATGGCGTTTCTTTGCATTTCGTAAACTTTGAGACCGCCTAGTGTTTCGTTGGACTTAAGGAATGGCGAGCTTTTGACCGATTTTCAGCTTTTTTGGGTCGTCGATGTTGTTTGCCTTCATCAAGGCCGCCTGGGTGATATTGAATTTCTTAGCCAGCGAGTAGGGATTGTCTCCTTTGGCAACGACGTAGGATTTCTCTTGGCTGGTTTGGGTTTTTTCGAGCGGTTTGGCCTCGGCTTTTTCCTGCCCGGCCGGAGCTTTTACCGGTGGGGCTTTTGCGACGACTGTTGGTGCGGGTGGAGCCTTGGCTATGGACTCCGTTGGTTGCGGCGCAGAGGTGGCAGCTTTTGCGGACGACCCAATAAGCAAGGTCTGGCCAACTTTGAGGATGGATGTGTTGGTGAGGTTGTTTGCCTTTTCGAGCGACTCGATGCTGGTTTTGAATTTCGAGGCGATGCGTTTCAGCGTGTCACCGGCCATCACGGTGTAGGTGGTCTGCGACTCCTGCGATTTTGCAGGAGTTGGAGTTTCTGCCTTCGCGACGGCGTTGGCTTTTTTTTCAGTCACAGCGGCGGGGGCTGTGGCTTCGGAGGTTTCTGCTTTCGCAGCGACTGGGCGTGCCGGTTTCTCCTTTAGTTGGTTGAACCCATAGATGCCCCCGACGGCAACGACATGGAGAACAAGAACCACAATGAAAGCCTGGGAGAGCTTCATGCTTGGCTCCGACTCGCTTTCATATTCCTCGACCTCCTCACGGCTCGAAGCCGCTCTGGCGTGCATTGTTTTTCTTGGAACCAATCGCCGTGCGGGACGGCGCGGAGCAGTGGTGTTTTTTTTGAACATCATGGTGTGTTGGATGGATTGTTTTTGAGGTTTTGAACGAGAGTTTTGAAAATATTTCCACGCTCCCCGTAGTTGCGGAACATGTCGTAGGATGAAGTGCCCGGGGAAAGGAGAACGACGTCCCAGGCCTGAGCGAGTGATTGAGCCTTGTTAACGGCCTCCTCTATGCTGGCTGTCGTGTGGCACTCCGTATCTTTCCAGGATGAGGCAATGCGGTCCTTCATTTCGCCGATGAGCACAGCGGCGCGTACTTTTTCGCGGACGAGGTCTGCATTGTCGTCGAATTCCACGCCTTTGTCTTTTCCTCCGGCTATGAGGATAATCGGACGATCCTGCGAGAGGATGGCCTTCTCCATGGCATCGAGGTTGGTGGCCTTGGAATCGTTGATCCAGCGAACCCCATCGAGATCACGCACAAATTCGCAGCGGTGTACCGGCGGCGCGTGGTTGGCTATTGCCTGAACAAGGTCGTCCAGATCGATATTCAAACCGAGCCCCATTCCCAGTGCTGCCATGATGTTTTCTGCATTGTGAACGCCGGGCAGGAGAGTATCGGATTGATCAAGCAGGCGCTTGCCTTGAAAGAAAATCTCGCGTCCCCTGAGCGTGAAATCCGCACTCGGATCTGTTGCGCTGAAACTGATCTTCTTAGCCGGAAGTGGCGGGAGGTCGGCCAGTGCGTTCACCACAACCACGTCGTCAGCCGTTTGGTTTTCAAAAATCCTGAGCTTCGCCGCGCGGTATTCCTCAATGCCGGGATAACGGTCCAGGTGGTTCGGGCTGAGGTTTAGCCAGGCGGCGACTTTTGGACGGAAGGTGTGGATCGTTTCAAGTTGAAAGGAACTCACCTCCAGGATCATCACATCGAGTTGGTGACTCTGTCGGACCGCTCTTGCAAAAGGCAGGCCGATATTGCCGCTGGCTATGGTTCGGACGCCACAACCGCTGAGAATCTTTTCGGTGAGTTCGGTCGTGGTCGTTTTTCCGTTTGTTCCCGTAATAGCCACCACCGGGCAGGTGCATTCCTGAAATGCGAGTTCAAGTTCCCCGATCAGCGGGATGTTCTTTTTGATTACATTCCGCACAAGAGGGACGGCGGGATCAATCCCCGGGCTAAGCACTGCGAGATCGTAGATCGACGGATCTTCATCAGCCGCGCTTCCGAGGAGAACTCGGATTCCCTGGTTTTCCATTTTAGCGGCTTTTTCACGAAGGGTCGGGTTATCCAAAGATTCGCAAATGGTCACGTCAGCGCCCTCTTCGCGCAGCAAGGCGGCGGCGGCCTCGCCGCTGTGGCCGAGACCGAGGACAACCGATTTTTTGCCGCTGTAGATCATTTTAACGCAGTTTCAAAGTGGCCAGACCGAGGAGGGCGAAGAGCACCGAGAGAATCCAAAAACGGACGATGACGGTGTTTTCCTTCCACCCGCTGAGTTCGAAGTGGTGGTGAATGGGAGACATCTTGAAAATACGGCGTCCTGTCGTTTTGAAGCTGGCGACTTGGAGAATCACAGACATCGCTTCCATGACGAAAACCCCGCCAACAATCACGAGCAGGAGTTCCTGTTTGCAGCAGATCGCAACGGCTCCCAGCATTCCTCCAATCGCCAAGGATCCAGTGTCGCCCATGAATACGCGGGCCGGATGGGCATTCCACCAGAGAAATCCCAGGCAAGCACCGAGCAGTGCGACGCAGAGGACGGCCAGCTCCCCGGCATAGGGGACGAACGGAACCTGTAGGTAGGTCGCTGTTTTGATGTTGCCCGCCACATAGACCAGCACAGCATAAGTCGCCGCGACGGTCGCGGTGCACCCAGTTGCAAGGCCGTCGAGTCCGTCGGTGAGGTTCACAGCATTGGACGTGCCCACGATGACGAGGAGGTAGAAAATAAAAGTCAGAACTCCCATGCCGAGAAGAAGTGGCTCTTTGAGGAAAGGGATGAATAGCTGTTGTGCTGTAGCGGACAGTTTTGGGTTTGTAAGAAAATACAGGGTGAAAATGCCTGCGAGGAGGCATTGAAGAACAAACTTCAGGCGGCTGCTAATGCCGTCCGAACTCTTCTTCGTAACCTTCAGCCAGTCGTCGTAAAAACCGATGGCGCCTAGGAAAACCGCGCTGAATAGGACGAGCCAGACGAAGGGGTTTTCGGGTTTTGCCCAGAGGAGGGTTGAAATCACGATGGAACCGATCAGCAGAATGCCACCCATGGTCGGAGTTCCTTTTTTCGATCCGTGGAGTTCGTGCAGTTTGTGCACTTCGGCGGCAGTGCGAATCGGTTGGCCGAACTTTAGCGATATGAGCTTTCGAATGACGAAATTTCCGAAGAGCACGCTGATGAGAAATGCTGTGATGCCTGCGCAGATGGCCCGGAATGTGATGTAGGAAAAAACATTCAATGCCTTGAGGAGGTCATTGCTGATCCCTTGTTTCGCGGCCCAGTCACTTAGTTCGGATAGATAGTAGAGCATCAGCTTTGGAGTTTTTGAAAAAGAGTTTCCATTTGTGCGGAGCGGCTGCCTTTAACGAGGACGAGATCTCCGGGGCGTGCGAGTTGGTCGATGATTCTTGCTGCGGCAGAGGTGTCTTCGACCTCGTGGATGCGACTGAATCCAAGTTCCCGTGCTGTTGCCGAGATGTGACGGGCCTCCGGGCCCACGGTCACGAGAACATCTGCATACCTCACGGTGGCGCAGCCGACGCGTGAATATCCCTCGGCAGCATAGTCGCCGAGTTCCCCCATTTTACCGAGGACGGCAATCCGGCGACCCATGCATGGAGTGAAGCGCAGGGTGCTCAACGCCGCTTCCATGGAGTCTGGGTTCGCGTTGTAAGTGTCATCCAGGAATGTGACTCCTCTGTGCAAGCGTTTTTCCAACCGGCCTCCGGCTAGCTCTGTCCTTGCCAGGCCTTTGACAGCAGATTCCAGAGGGACGCCCAATTCCAGGCCTGCAGCAATGGCCATGAGGGCGTTCTGGACCATGTGCAATCCTTGAACAGGAATGGACGCCTGTACTGTCGTCGCCTTTTCCCCAGAACGGAGAGTTACTTTGAATACCGTGCCGACTGGGTTGGGAACGATCTCCGTGGCTATGAGGTTTCCGTCTTTGATTCCGGTTCGGATCACCTTCGCGCGGCAGCGTGCGGCTATCGAGTCGCTCTTATCGTCTTCCGCTGAGAGAATCACACTTCCCTCAGCCGGCACCGCCTCTGCGAGCATGCCTTTTTCCAAGGCGATGGCATCGCGGCTCTTCATGTATTCGATATGCGCGGTGCCGATGTTGGTAATGATCGCACAGTCTGGCTTTGCCAATGCGGCGAGCGGGGCGATTTCGCCCGGATGGTTCATGCCGATTTCCCAGACCGCTACCTTGTCGATTGAGCTTGCGGCAAGGATGGAAAGGGGAACTCCAATATGGTTGTTCAGGTTGCCTTGGGTCTTAACCACTTTGAATTTGCTGCCCAGCACCGCTGCTGCGAATTCCTTGGTGCTTGTTTTTCCGCTGCTGCCGGTGATGCCCAGAACTTTGAGATCGAGTTTTGCGCGCCACGCAGCGGCAAGGTTTGTGAGGGCGGTCATGCTGTTTTCCGCGAGGAGAACGGGAACTGATCCCGTGATTTTTTGTGCCTCCTCGGGTGAATCAAGAAGCACGGCGGCGGCGCCCTTTTCGATCGCCTGCGAGGCGAAGATGTTGCCATCAAAATTCTCTCCGCGCAGGCCGATGTAGAGGTCCCCCGGACGGATCGTGCGGGTATCCTTGCTGATGTTGCAAATGGTCACTTCGGAAGAATCCCGGAGGAGTTTCGTGCCTGACATGGATGCGATTTCGAGCAGAGGTGTTTTATCCATTTTACGATTCCGCTCCCTTCTTGTCGGTTATCGCCCTGTCCGCAACGGCAACATCATCGAAGGGGACTTTCGCCTCGGCAAATTCCTGGAACTTTTCGTGTCCCTTGCCTGCTATGAGAACAATCCCACCAGGGCCTACGAGTTCAATGGCACGGCGGATTGCTGTTTCTCGCTCGGTGATTTTCTCATGTGCCCGGCCTCGCAGGCCGGCCTGCATGTCTTCGAGGATGTCCTCAGGGTTCTCGCTGCGCGGGTTGTCTGATGTGATGATGATATGGTCCGAGAGTTCGGCTGCGGTTGCGGCCATGAGCGGCCGTTTCGCGCGGTCGCGGTCTCCGCCGCATCCACATACGGTGATGATGTGGGCGGGATTCAACTCGCGCAATGTGCGCAGGACGTTTCTGAGCGCATCGTCGGTGTGCGCGTAATCCACAAAAACCTGGAAGTTCCGCTTCGCCGGAACGCGTTCGAGGCGTCCGGGGACTTGTGGAGCGGCTGCGAGTGCGTTGATCGCGGCCCTCATCTCAACGCCGCATGTCACTGTGAGCGCAATCGCGGCGAGTGCGTTGTAAACATTGAACAAGCCGATGAGTGGCAGCCTGACGAGGTAGCTTTTGCCGCGAGCCTCCAGAGTGAATGTGGTTCCATTCATTTCCTGGCGCACGGCGGAGGCTCTGAACTCTGCATGAACGCTGCGTCCGAAGGTGAGGATTTTGAGCCGTTTTGAAAATTGATCGACGAGTCTCTGGCCGTATCGGTCATCGAGATTCACAATCGCCCGGCCCTTCTTGTGTTTCTGGGATGCGAGCGCCTCGAAAAGACCTGCCTTGGCCTCGAAGTAGGCATCCATCGATCCATGATAGTCGAGGTGGTCCTGTGTGAGATTCGTGAAGGCCGCCGCATCGAATTCGATGCCTCTCACGCGGTTCTGAACGATCGCGTGGCTCGAAACCTCTATGGCCACAGCCCGTCCTCCTGCGTCCCGGATTTCGGAGAGGATTTTTTGGATGTCGATCGACTCCGGCGTCGTATGAGGCGCGGGGAGCTCCTCATCTGCGACGATGTATTTGATTGTTCCAATCAGTCCGCAGCGTTGTGCGGCGTGCTCGAAAATGTGGCGGACCAGGTAGGTCGTGGTTGTTTTTCCGTTGGTGCCTGTGACTCCCACGCATTTGAGCGCG
>CAXNGJ010000005.1:0-14398 GCA_964201895.1 Terrimicrobiaceae bacterium | reverse complement strand
CTCTCTTCACCGTCTTTGTGCTCATGGTCGCGCAATACATGGGCGCGGTTGAGGAAAAATCGATCCTCCGCATCATCGGCACAGTGATCGGCGGTGTCGCAGGCTACCTCCTTACAGCCGCCTTTGAGCAGGATCCGCTCATTTATTTGAGCCTGCTGGGACTACTGGTCGCCTCCACCACGGCGATGTTCGGTCAAGCCCGCTACCCGTATGCGTTTCTACTGTGTGCCATGACAGCAGTTGTCGTGTGCAGCAACGGAATTGCCGAACCCGAAAATTCCTGGATTTTCATGATCTGGAGGATTCAGGAGGTTGTTATCGGAATCCTGTCGGTCCTCCTCGTGCAAAGCTTGCTCTGGCCCCGCTACGCAGCCAATGAATTCCTCACCAACCTGCGGGAACTCTTTGGCGACTTGCGCGATTCTTTTTCGTCCATCCGGTCAGAAACTCGCTGCGATGATATCGCCTGCGATGAACGATTGAACCAACTCAGGCAACTTCTGCGATTCGGTGCACGCGAGAGCCGCTATTTCCGCGCCAAGATGGAGACCTATGTCGAGCTTCTGGCCTCAGTCCGGCGGATTCACGATGCGATTCGGCCAATGGCCGGTCTTCGTTGGAAAAACCCCCTCTTCCTCGAATATGCAGGCGGCAGGATTTTCGAACTCCAGCAAGCCATCGAATCCCAGCTTACCCTCCTCGCAAGCCCCGCAGCAGCATCTGGGTTGCAGCAGGAGGGTTTGGACGAAATCACCGCCGCCTTGGAGGCGCTCAAGCAGGCGATCCTCGACATGCGCCGGGATCCCCGGTCGAGGGATATGGCGCTGGAGGACATACTCGATATCAGCCTCGAATGTCTCTCGCTCGAGGAAATCCATCAGGAACTTGTCCGCTGCCGGGATTTGCTGGAGGGACTGCCACTGAAAAAGAAAAACCACGAGGCCCCCGGCCTGCGCCAACTCATGCCCGGTGTGCCGCCCTCGTTTTGGATCAAGAATGGCATCCGCTCCGCCATTTCCCTGATTGCCGCGCTGGTTCTCATGAACTGGGCTCAGCCTCCCGGGGGCGCGACGATGGTCCTTTGCGCCTGGCTCTTTTGCTGCCTGCTGCCGATCAGCCCCGAGGGGCGGGGCGACCTGCGCGCGTGGCATGTCGTGGTGGCGGCCATTCCTTGCCTCTTGTTTCTTTGTCTGGCACTCCTTCTCGCCGCGCCGCTCCTTTCGAGCTATGCCGTGATGAATATCGTGATTTTCACCTGGCTCTTTGTTTACGGCCAAGTGGCCTACAAAACGCCCGGCGTGACCACGGCGATGAACATATCCATGATGGGTCTTATCGGCATTCTTGGACTGAACGCTCAGGAACCGGTCTCCTTCCAATCCATAGCGGATGTTTTCTTCGGCATTTCGACCGGCACTGTCATAGCGGCTCTCTTTCAACGCACGCTCTGGCCGCTTTTGCCGCAGCGCGAAATGCGCGAGCGCTTCCTGGAGTTGCTGCGCATCCAGCGCGCCGCCCTCGCGGCAAGCGGGCCAACGCCGGACGGTTCGCTGCGCTTGGGCCTCCTGCCCAGCGAAATCCACCTGCGCCTTGCCAATCTGGTCCGGCCGGTTTACCCGGAGTCCGAGATCCCGAACCTCCGCGCCCTCCTGGATCATTTGGAGCGCTTCACCGCAAACCGCATCTGGGAATCCGATCCCTGTGAGGCGGGGAATGCCAGTGGGCTCACCCAAAAAATCCGCGACTGTCTTTCCGGCGTTCTGGAAAACATCGAAATCTCCTTTTCGAGTGGCAGTCCGTGTTCTGTGGATGTCGCTCCACTGCGGCTGGCCATTGCCGAATTTGACGGCTGGATTCTCGCCGTTCGTCTGGAAAGCATGGCTTCGCACGCGGATCCACTGGCGACATTGGGACTCCTCGGACGCGCTGCGCGATATCACAATGCAGCCACCCATCTCATGGCTGCCGCTGAAATTGCTGCGCGGCTAAATCCCTCGCTCTACTCGAAAGACAACGCGCTCTGATCCCAAAGGCCGGTAGCCTTTCGAATACGAGAGGCAACGCGCGGCTGCATGATTTGGGAGGGCCATCGTCCCGCATGGCCCAAACTTCAGCCGCAACGCGGCGTTTTCGGAAGAGGGATGCGAGGGCGTGTCGTGATGGGAACGGCACGTCGTGCTGGCGAAGGCTGTTCAGTCTTGGGTCAAGCCGGAGGTCGACCCTCCCATCCACAACGCGCTGCCGCGCGGCTGCTGAAAACTCAGCCCCCGCATCCGCCAGACGACTCTTAAAACTTAATACTTAAATGTTAAAAATTACTTCCGGCTCCCGAACATCATTCCGAATCCTTAGAAGTGGATCGCATGACCCTGCGAGGCGTGCGCGGCCTCGTGGATGGCCTCACTCAGCGTCGGATGCGCATGGATCGTGGCGGTGATCTCCTCGTAGGTCGCCTCCATGTTGATCGCGAGCCCGAGCTCGGCAATCATCTCAGTGGCGTCCGCGCCGATAATGTGCGCGCCAAGGATTTCACCGTGTTTCTCGCCAACGAGGAGTTTCACAAACCCCTCACTCTCGCCAACCGCGAGCGCCTTGCCGCTGGCCATGAAGGGGAACTTGCCGACCTTGAATTTGATTCCCTTCTCAACCGCCGCCCGTTCGGTGAGTCCCACGCTTGCGACCTGCGGTTGGCAATAGGTGCAACCCGGGAAGACAGTGACTTTATTCGGCTTCTTGCCGGCAAACATGCCTTCCACGCACTGGACAGCTTCGTAGCTGGCCACGTGGGCGAGCCATGGCGGCCCGATGATGTCGCCCGCGCCGTAGATGCCTTTGACGCTGGTTTCATAACTGTCGTTGGTTTTGAGATAACCCTTGGCATCGGTCTCGAGCTTCACGCCTTTCGGCATGAGAGGCGAAACGCCGATCGCTACCAGCGCGATTTCCGCCTCGAGCGTTTCGGTGGCCTTGCCGCTCACCGTAAGGCGCACGCCTTTGTTTGTCGTCTCGGCTTTATCGACCTTCGTGCCGGTGAGAAGTTTGATGCCCTGCTTGGCGAGCGATTTTTCCAGAGTCTGGCTCACCTCGGTGTCCTCGACCGGAAGGATGTTCGGCATCATCTCCACGACGGTCACCTTTGAGCCGAAGGCGTTGAAAAAATAAGCGAACTCAATGCCGATGGCGCCCGCTCCGATGATGATGATTTCTTTAGGCTGCTTGTCCAAAACCATGGCCTGACGGCTGCCGATGACGCTCTTTCCATTGAACGGGAAGCCGGGCATCTCGCGAGTCACGACACCTGTAGCGATGAGGATTTTTGCCGCTTTGTGCTCGGTCTTCTTGCCATCCTTGTCGATGACCTCCACAACTCCAGCCTTCGGAATCGTGGCCTCACCACGGATGTAATCGACTTTGTTTTTTTTGAGGAGCATCTCGATGCCACCTGCGAGGCGGTCGGCGACCTTGCGGCTGCGACCGATCACTTTGTCCCACTCGTAGGACAGGCCTTCGACTTTCAAACCAAAGTCGCCGGCGTGGTTTTTGATCGTCTGATAAACTTCGGCATTCTTGAGAAGCGACTTGGTGGGGATGCAGCCCCAGTTCAGACAGGTGCCTCCAGCGCGGTCCATTTCAACCACCGCCACTTTTTTTCCGAGTTGTCCCGCGCGAATCGCACCCACATAACCTGCAGGTCCGCCGCCCACCACGATCAAATCATAATCAGCCATAGTTTTAAGAGTTCGAATTTATCCTGATGGGATTCCGCTATCGTTGCAAACCCAATGCAGGTCTTTTTTGCAATTGACTTGCATGACAGAGGCGGGTCAGTTTCCTCCATAATGAATAAACCGCTGATTGCTTCTGTCTTTTTCGCATGGACGACCTTTGCGCAGGCCGAGCCGCTTCGCGTGGCCTCGCTCAGCACAGTGATGGCCGATCTGGCCCGCGACATCGGCGCTGAACGCGTGGAGGTGACCGAGATCGTCAAACCTGGAGTCGATCCCCACATTTACGAACCCACGCCGGGGGATCGTAAAACCATCGCCAAATCCCAAATCCTCCTCGCCAGCGGTCTCGGCTTTGAGGGCTACCTCGACAAGCTGCGTCCGAGTTTGGAAAAAGCCGGCGTTCGCCTTGTAGTAGGCGGGGATGTTGTGAAACCGATCGAGGCCGCATGCGAGGGGCATGAGGATCACCACCACGCGCACAGCCACGGCTCAACCGATCCCCATTGGTGGCACAGCATTTCCAATGTCCAGGCGGTGACGGCGCAAATTTGCGACGCATTCGTCGCCGCCGATCCGGCCGGCAAAGACGCCTACGAGGCCAAGGCCAAAAAGCTCCAGAACAGCCTGGCCGCCCTTTCCAAATGGGTCCGCCTCCAGCTCGCAGCGCTTCCCAAGGCGAGCCGTGTGCTTGTCACCTCCCACGATGCCCTGGGATATTTTGCCAAGGACAACGGCTTCGAGATTTTCGCAGTGCAAGGCATTTCAACATCCGACCAGCCCTCCTCTCAAAAAGTGAAGCGCCTCATCGAGGAAATCAAAGCCCGCAAGGTCAAAGCCATCTTCGCCGAGAATATCGAGAATCCCAAGGTGCTTGAACAAATCACCAACGAGACTGGCGCAAAACTCGGCGGCGTGCTCTGTGCGGATGGACTTGGCAGCGATGCAGCGGCGACTTACGAAGGCATGATGAAAAGCAATGTCTCTACCATCGTGGAGGCACTGAAATAAGCCGTGCGCGGTTTCCCTCTCCTGCGTCTGTTTTTGGTGGCCGCCGGTCTCGCGCTTCTTGGCGTGCCGGTTTGGCTCCTCACACGGCCCACTCCGTCTGCACTGCCTCCAGCCTCAGCACCGATCGAGCCCGAAAAAATGGCCGTTTATGAGGTGTTGCTTACTGCGTCCGCTCCGGCCCGCCTGGCCGTGCGCGTTGCCAATCTGCCCTCGGTGGAATCCGCAGGCCCCGCGACCTCGCTCTCGGCCTCTTTCACGATGAACGCCACCGAGCCGGAGGACCTCGCTGTTTTTGGAACCTTCGACCCCGCCGCTGGAAACTCCGCCCTGCGCGTGGAGGTGCGCCTCGCCAGAAGAACCCTCGCCGATTCGACCTTCTGGGGAAGCGGACTTGTGGAGGATGTGGTCAAAATTCCGAAGCCATGAGCCACAAACTCCACCTTGAGGATGTCACGGTGAGCTACAACCGCATCCCAGCCGTTCACCATCTCAGCGCCACCCTCTCGTGCGGCTCATGCGTGGCGCTACTTGGACCAAACGGCGCCGGTAAGACCACGCTTTTGAAGGCCATCGCCGGATTGCTCCCGCTTGAAACCGGCCGCATCGAGTTTCGTGGACACCAGGTCGAGGGGACATCCGGCCGCGAGATCGCCTATGTGCCGCAACGCGAGGCAGTGGACTGGGATTTTCCCGTCACGGTGCGCGGACTCGTCGAAATGGGGCGCTATCCCGCGCTCGGAAAATGGCGCCGCTTCGGTGCCCGCGACCACTCTGCCGTCGAGGAGGCGCTGCACATTTGTGATTTGGAAGACATCGCGGACCGCCAGATTTCCGCCCTCTCCGGCGGGCAACAACAACGCGCCTTCCTGGCCCGGGCCTGGGCGCAGAAAGCCGATATCTACCTGCTCGACGAGCCATTCACCGGCCTCGACCGCAATGCGGTGGAGGCATTTGCCCAAGCCATGCGCCGCCTGCGCGAGGCCGGCAAACTCATCATGGCCTCGCACCACGACCTCAAAAGCGTGGAAGCCCTCTTCGACCACATCCTGCTTTTGAACGGGGAACTCGTGGCATGCGGTCCCACCGCCGAGGCCTTCACCAAAGACAACCTCGACCGCGCCTACGCCGTGCATGTTTTCAGCGGACACGCACACCACCACCACTCATGAACTGGATTCTCGAACCCTTCGAATACGACTTCATGCGCCGCGCCCTGCTGGCCTGCGTGCTCGTGGGATTTACCAATGGATTCCTCGGCGCATTCGTCGTCATCCGCCGCCTCGCCCTTATGGCGGACGCCCTCTCGCACTCGCTCCTGCCCGGCCTCGCCCTGGCCGCAATCCTGATCGGCCTCTCCCCGCTCGGCCTCCTCTTTGGCGGCCTCCTCGCAGCAGTTTTTGTGGCGCTCGGAGGACACCTCATTTCTCGAAGCTCAAGGGTCAAAGAGGAAACCGCCATCGCCGCTCTCTACATCGTCGCCTTTGCGATCGGCATCGCCCTCATCAAATACGCCGGAGTCAAAGTGAGCCTCGACCATTTCCTATTCGGAAACATCCTCGGCGTCGGCGACAGCGACCTCTGGACGAGTTACGCAATCACCTGTGTGGCCATGCTCCTCCTCGTGGCATTCCAGCGCCCGCTCCTCCTCACCATTTTCGAAGCCTCCGTCGCAAAAACCCAAGGCGTGCCAGTCGGAATGCTTCTTGGAATGCTCATTTTATTAATCGTATTAGCCATGGTTTCATCCCTCCAGGCCGTCGGAGTTTTGCTCTCACTCGGCCTCCTGATTCTCCCCGCCGCCACCATCTACCTCCTCAGCGATTCATTCGATGTCATGCTCTGGGGAGGTGCCGCACTCGGAACATTCGGTGCCGTCGTGGGCCTGCTCGTTTCCTTCTGGGCAAATATCCCCTCCGGCCCTGCCATCGTGCTCATCCTCGGTATCCTCTTCCTCCTCGCCTACCTGTTCAGCCCCCGCTACGGCATCATCTCCCGCCACTTCAAACGCCGACACCTCCATGAGGAATCCCTCGAACGCTGGGAAAAAAAGTAACGCACGGCTGGAGATAACCAAGCCACTAGGCATAGCCCTGGTCCTCGGCAGCGGGTTCAGCGCGAACAAGTTTATCCTCACAAATCATCTCGCTGGCATCACGGAGGCCTTTTTGGCTCACCCTCACTGGCGCCGTGGTGAATACGAATCTCGGCACGAAAACCAAAAATTTGGACGATCGTTCAAATTTTTGGTTCGTTGATCGTTCTTCATCGTGCTGGTTGCACGAGGAACATGGTGTGTTAAAACAAAGAATGACGATTGCTCTTCGACTCGCTCTGGCGCTCGCTTTTTTCGGTTTTGCAGTGTCGCCAGTTTCGGCCCAGCTTCACGGCGGCAAGACGCTGGTGAAGGCCAGTCTTCTGGCTGATACCACTGCGATCGTTCCAGGGCAACCGTTCCAGGTGGGCCTCTTACTGGAAATGGCGCCCGGTTGGCACACTTACTGGGAATACAGCGGCGATTCTGGCCTGCCCACTACGATCGACTGGAGCCTGCCGCCGGGCTTTGTGGCCAGCGCGATCCAGTGGCCTGTGCCGGAGGCGAAAACCGAGCCGGGCGATATTCAAGTTTACGCCTATAGCGGGCGCGTGTTGCTTCTCACGACGATCACTCCGCCGTCCGATGCATCTGGAAATGTGATCTTGCGAGCCGCTGCCTCTTGGCTTGTCTGCGCGGAGGTTTGCGTGCCTGGCGGAGCTGAACTGGAGTTGGCACTTCCCGTTGGAAAGTCGGCAGCGCCGGCAAATGCGGCGCTCTTTGAAGAATTCCGCTCCCAGCTGCCATCGAATGAACCACCGCCTTTTGAGTTGGCCTGGAAACGTGCGGGGGATTTCCTCACGCTACAAGTCCAAGGGACGCCCGCCGCCACGCCGCTCTCGCTCTATCCTCTGCCTACAAAAAACCAAATCGTGGGACATCCCGTATTCGCGGCTCCGGACACTCTGACCATCAAGGCTGCGAGTCCCTTCACCGGTGTGCTATCTGCGGGCGAAGGTCCTGCACGGCGGGCGTGGTTTGTTTCGGATACGGCTTCCGTCGAACCTGTCGCCACCAGCCAGTCATCCACTTTGTCGCTTTGGGTCGCTCTGTTTTACGGATTCCTTGGGGGGCTCATTCTGAATCTCATGCCGTGTGTATTGCCGGTGATTTCGTTGAAAATCTTCGGCTTCATCAAGCAAGCCGAAGACTCGCGACGCAGCATTCTTCTGCACGGGCTCGCCTTCGCGGCCGGCATCTTCGTTTGGTTCCTCGGACTCGCAACTGTGATCATTGCCCTGAAGTCCGGCGGTACCGAGGTGACATGGGCGTTTCAGTTTCAAAACCCATGGTTCAATGTGGCCATCGGCTCCGTGGTGTTTGTCTTCGCGCTGAACCTGGCCGGCGTTTTCGAATTCGTTCTCCCTGGCCAGGCCTCGAATGCGATGGAATCCGCCGGTTCGACCAGCGGCCTCACGGGCTCGTTTTTTCAAGGTGTCTTCGCCACGCTCCTGGCCACACCGTGCACGGCGCCATTCCTTGGTAGCGCCTTGGGATTCGCCTTCAGTCAATCGGCAGCGGTCATCTTGGCCATGTTCGCAGCTGTGGCGTCCGGCATGGCCATTCCTTACCTCATCCTCAGCGCCAGTCCCGGATGGCTGAAATTCCTCCCGCGCCCCGGCGTTTGGATGGAATACCTCAAGCAATTCATGGCCTTCCCGCTTCTGGCCACACTCGTCTGGATCCTCTCCATTCTTGGCGGGCAACGCGGCACGGAAGGTGTAGTTTGGTTCTGCGCGTTTCTTCTTTGTCTCGCCTTCGCCTGCTGGCTTCTCGGGTCCTTCTGCGGACCGCTCGCGTCGCGCGCCAAGCGAACCATTACGATTCTCTTCATTCTGGCCACACTCGGTCTCGGGGGCTGGTATTTCCTCGGGAAAAAATTCGCCCATGTTGGCCTGGAAACGATGGATCGCATCGCGTGGGTTCCATTTTCAAAGGCACGGGTTGCAGAAGAACTCGCTGCCGGCCGTTCCGTCTTTGTCGATTTCACTGCCGACTGGTGCATCACCTGCAAATTCAACGAACGCACCGCCATCGACACCCCAGGCATCCGTGCGCTCCTCAAAGAAAAAAACATAACGCCGATCAAGGCTGATTGGACGAATGCCAATCCCGAAATCACCGTCGCCCTCAAGAGCTTTGGCCGCGTGGGAGTGCCCCTGTATGTCATCTACCCCGCATCCGCACCCGCAGCGCCGATGGTTCTACCCGAACTCCTCACGGAATCCCTCCTTGCCGAGGCGTTGAAGAAAATCCCTTAGCGGCGGCGCTGCTGGATTCGCACAGCCCTTTTGTTTGTATAGGGGCTTGATTCTTTGAAAGCCATTTCCCAGTTTGTGGAGTTGATGAAACGGAACATTCTCTCTCGTGTTGATTTCGGGCCACTTCCATGCGGCGCATTCCTGGCAGTCATGCTCTGCGGATTGTTGTTTTCAGGATGCAAAAAGAAGGACTCGGCGGGGAATCCGGACGAAATAGTCATTGGCGAATTTGCCTCGCTCACCGGTGCCACGGCGAGTTTCGGGCAGTCCGCCCACAAGGGCGTTCGCATGGCGGTCGATGAGGCCAATGCCAATGGCGGCGTGCTAGGAAAAAAACTGCGCCTCGTCACCGAGGACGATCAGTCCAAGGCGGGTGAGGCGGCGACGGTTGTGCGACGTATGATCTCGCGTGAAAAACCGGTTGCCATCATTGGAGAGGTTGCCTCATCGCGCTCGCTGGAAGCTGCTCCGATCTGCCAGCAGAACAAAATTCCGATGATCTCGCCAGCCTCGACAAATCCTAAGGTCACGCAAACTGGCGACTACATTTTTCGCGTCTGTTTCATCGATCCGTTCCAAGGCGCCGTGCTCGCGAAATTCATGCTCCAGCGCGGATGGAAGAACGCCGCCATCCTCACCGATGTGAAGCAAGACTATGCAGTGGGCCTCACGGATTTCTTCAAGGACTACTTCACGAAAAACGGCGGCACCATTGTGAGCGAACAGAGCTACAGCTCGGGTGACAAGGATTTCAAGGCCCAGCTCACCTCCATCCGCAGCACCAATCCCGAGGCCATCCTTGTGGCGGGCTATTACAACGAAGCCGGGCTCATTGCCAGCCAGGCAAGAGAATTGGACATCAAAGTCCCGCTTCTCGGCGGAGACGGCTGGGACTCGCCATCACTCGTCGAAGTGGCTGGGGATGCCATGGAGGGGAATTTTTTCTCAAACCATTTTTCAGCTGAGGACAAGTCGCCCGCAGTTCAAGATTTCCTCGCCAAATACAAAGCAAAATACCTCGAGAGCCCGGATGCCATGTCGGCTTTGGCGTATGATGCCACGATGCTTCTCTTCGACGCCATGAAGCGCTCTGGCACCACAGACTCGGCTGCACTTCGCGATGCGATCGCCTCGACAAGCGGCTTCCCGGCGGTGACCGGCAATATCACGCTTGATGCCAACCGCAATGCCAGCAAGTCCGCTGTGATACTCCAGATACAGAACGGGAAATTCCGCTTTGTCGAAACCGTGGCGCCCTGATCCCAAAACCCCGTGGACTGGGCAAACCTCACACAGCAACTCATCAACGGCCTCTCGCTGGGCGCGATCTACGCCCTGATCGCCCTCGGATACACGATGGTTTACGGCGTGCTGCGCTTCATCAACTTTGCACACGGGGATGTCTTTATGATCGGTGCCTTCGCCGGCCTCTATGTGCACCGGTGGCTGAAGCCATTTTTTCAATGGATGCCGGAGTTTCTCTCCGCGCTGCTTGTGCTCCTGCTCTCGATGTGCCTCTGCGCGGCCCTTGGAATCCTCATCGAGAAACTTGCCTACAAGCCGCTCCGCCAACGCTCGCGCCTCACGGTGCTTATCACCGCCATCGGCGTATCGCTCCTCCTCTCCTACGGCGCGCAACTCCTCTTCGGCGCCGCTCCGAAGGGTTTTCCCCAGTTGATCAAAAATGAAACACACGACCTGCCGGGAGCTGTCTCCATCACCACGGAGCAGATCGTCGTGCTTGTGGTGACGCTCCTGCTTTTGGTTTCGCTCCGTTTTATTGTTCAAAAAACCCGCATGGGCCTGGCGATGCGTGCGCTGTCAAACAACCCGACCGCCGCCTCGCTCATGGGAGTGAATACGGATGCCGTCATTTCCTTCACCTTCGGCCTGGGATCCGCATTGGCAGCGGCGGCCGGGATTTTCTTCGCCATGCTTTACCAGGCCATCGACCCATTCATGGGCATATTGCCGGGCATCAAAGCCTTCGTTGCTGCGGTGCTCGGCGGCGTGGGCAATATCGCTGGAGCCGCTCTGGGAGGTATTCTCATCGGCCTCGTGGAAACCCTTGTTGTGGGATACAGCAAAAACATTGGCATCCCGCCCGGCTTCCGGGATGCCGTGGCCTTTGTAATTCTGATTTTGATCCTCATGTTCAAGCCAGCCGGGCTCCTTGGAAAGTCCGAGCGCGAGAAAGTCTGATGCCGTGAAGAAGCACATCGCACACCTTGCCCTCGCCGCCGGTTTGGCTGCCAGCGTGGCACTCTATGCCATCGCGCCGCAGTTGGACGACTACGCGGTGAACATCCTTGTGCTGGCCGGCATCAACATCATTCTCGCTGTAAGCCTCAATCTGGTGAACGGCCACACCGGCCAGTTCTCGCTGGGCCACGCCGGTTTCATGGCCGCAGGTGCCTACACCTCGAGCATCATCACGCTCTCGCTCGCGCCTGTTCTGGCGTCCGCGCCCGCGTGGCAAGCCCAAGCCGCCTTTTTTGCAGCCCTGCTCGCAGGCGGTGTCTTTGCCTCTTTCTGTGGTTTCCTCGTTGGTGTGCCATCCCTGCGGCTTCGTGGCGACTACCTCGCCATCGTCACCCTTGGGTTCGGAGAAATCATCCGCGTTGTCATTCAAAACACGGATGCGCTCGGTGGCGCGCGCGGCCTCGAGGGCATCCCCCCCTATACGAATCTGCTCTGGACCTTTGGAATCGCCACTGTGGCCATCTATGTTGTGGCGAGTCTGGTCAACTCGACCTATGGACGCGGGTTCATCTCCGTGCGCGACGACGAAATCGCCGCTGAGGCCATGGGGATCAATACCACGAAATACAAGGTCGTGGCTTTCGTCATCGGTGCCTTCTTCGCCGGCCTCGCCGGTGGCCTCTATGCCCACTTCATCAGCTACATCGCACCCGAAGGCTTCAATTTTCTGAAGTCGGTGGATGTCGTCGTGATGGTTATTCTCGGCGGCATGGGGAGTACTCCGGGAGTCGCCGCCGCTGCCGTTTTGCTGACCTTGATGAATGAGCTCCTGCGCGATTTCGAGCAATACCGGATGATCGTTTTCGCGCTTTTGCTGATCGTTTTGATGATCGTCCGCCCGCAGGGTCTGCTGGGAAATTTTCAGCGCAGAAAAAGAAAGGCCAGCCAGCCATGAGCGACCTACTAAATCTGGAGCGGGTCACCATGGAATTCGGCGGCCTGCGCGCCGTCGGCGATCTGGATTTTCACATCGCCCCAGAGGAGATGGTCGGCCTCATTGGCCCAAATGGAGCCGGGAAGACGACGGTCTTCAATATCATCACCGGCGTTTACAAACCCACGCGCGGGGCGATTCATTTCAATGGGGTCTCGCTCCACGACAAGAAGGCCAACCGCATCACCGCGCTCGGCATTGCCCGCACATTCCAAAACATCCGCCTCTTCGGCTCGCTCAGTGTTTTCGACAATGTCCGCACGGCGATGAATGGCCGGCTTCGCCATGGCATCATCCACTCGCTCACGCGCGGGCCAGCATTCCGCTCAGAGGAGGAACGCATTCGCGGTGAGGTTCTCGCTCTTTTGGATATTTTTGGCCTCAAGAGTGATGCCGACAGGCAGGCGACAGATCTGCCCTACGGCGACCAGCGGCGCTTGGAAATCGTGCGCGCTCTGGCCACTGGCCCGCAACTGCTCCTCTTGGACGAGCCCGCCGCTGGCATGAACCCCACGGAAAAAGTCCGCCTCATGGAATTGATCCACTTCGTTCAGGAAAAATTCCGCATCGCCGTGCTTTTGGTCGAACACGACATGCGTGTCGTCATGGGGGTCTGCCAACGAATCGTTGTTCTCGACCACGGCCAGAAAATTGCTGAAGGCACGCCGCAAGCCATTCAGCGCGATCCCAAGGTCATCGAAGCCTATCTGGGGGAGGAGGCTCACCATGCTTGAGATTCGGAATCTCCATGTCAGCTACGCAGGCATCGCCGCGCTTCATGGCATCTCGCTTGAAGTTCCTGCCGGGAGTATCGTGACACTCATCGGCGGCAATGGAGCCGGAAAATCCAGCACCCTCCGCGCGATTTCCGGCATCGCCAAGGTCTCGAGCGGCTCGATTGTTTTTGAGGGACGGGACATCACAAATAAGCCCGCCCACGAAATCGTCGCCCTCGGCATGGCCCACTCGCCCGAGGGACGCATGGTTTTTTCCAATCTCACCGTGCTCGAGAATTTGCACATGGGCGCGCATCTGCGCCGCGACCGAAATGCCATTTCCTCAGACCTGGAGCGCATCTTTACTCTGTTCCCCAGACTGAAAGAACGCCTGCAACAAGCTGCGGGCACACTCAGCGGCGGGGAGCAGCAGATGCTCGCCATCGCCCGCGCCCTCATGTCGAAGCCGAAATGCCTCCTCCTCGACGAGCCCTCGCTCGGCATCGCGCCGATCCTCGTCCAAACGATTTTTTCCCGCATCGTGGAGATCAACCGCGAACTCGGCCTCACCATCCTCCTCGTGGAACAAAATGCCAACCTTGCGTTGCGCATTGCCAGCCACGGCTATGTCTTGGAAACCGGTCGCATCATTCTCAACGACACCACCGAGAGCCTCCGCACCAACCCCTCCGTCCGCTCCGCCTACCTCGGCGAAAGCGTGTCTGATGATCCATTCGCAAAAGACGGGAACTCGTAGGGTTGAGATAAGGGCGCGCTGCGTTTGCTTGGAAAGTTCGGCCTTGTTGAAAAGCCTACTCAGCACTTGCCGGCAGGTGTCAAATCAGCGCCATCGCCGCGAGGAGGCGGCCGGTTTGGCGTTCTTCCTTTCGGTAGGAGTAGTATTTTTCGAGATTCGAGCCGGTGCAGCTGGTGCAGTCGTAGATTTCGCGGACTCCTGCCGCGGCTGTCTGGGTGCGGATTTCGGCGGCGAAGTCGACTTCGTAGTGCGGTGGGCGGATGCATGGGGAGATTTGCACAATGAGGTCTTGCGGATCGGCTCCAGTTGCCGCGCAGACGGCGGCGATTGTTTTTGGAACGATACCGAGCTCTGTTCCCTTGCGTCCCGAATGTGCGAGTCCGATGCCACGGCCGTAACGGTCGGCGACATAGACGGCGGCGCAGTCCGCCACATAGATGCCGAGGCAGAGGTGGCGCTCCGTGGTTACGAGAGCATCGCAGTCAGGAACGGGAAAGTTGTCGGTGCTGGAAATGCGCTCGACATTCGCACTGTGAATCTGGCTGGCCTTTGCAAGCGGCATCTGGGCAAATCCCGCTTCATTCAAAGCCTCTTGCTGAATGCCGGCAAGACGCGGCAACGCCGTTTCGCGGTCGGTTTT
>CAXNGJ010000004.1:0-15002 GCA_964201895.1 Terrimicrobiaceae bacterium | reverse complement strand
AATCGAAAACCCGGTCCTCCTCTTTCTGCAATTCCTGAAGCCGTCGCTCCAAGCCGCGCACCCGATTCCTGCTTTTGCGCATGGCAAAAAAGACTGCGGCAAACAGCAAAGCGCAGAGAGCAGGAATGAAAATCGTCCACATGAAGTGTTGAGCCGACTACTTTCCCGAAAGCCGCCCCGCCAATCAAGAGCGATTAATTCTAAGGCGAGGGGTCGCCTTCCGTAATTTCTTGGCGCAGATACTCAATCACATCCTGAAAGCGAACGGCATTCCGCGGGTTGGCATCGATCAAGGCCTCATGGGCTTCAAGGATGGCGATCCTTTGCTCCTCCGGAGCGAATCCAGTCATGCCGGCCTTTTGAAGAGCGGGAGGCAGTGGCGCGGAGGGTTCCGGTTCGACTTGGAAGAGATGATCCAGGCCAAGGCCTTCAAGAAGCGAGAAATTGCGGGTGTTGGCTCTCACAACACGAAGCAGTCCCCTTTCCAAATCTCGAAGGCTGAAGGCCACGGAAGCCAGGGTGCCCATGAAGGTCGAGTCCATGAGTTCGCACTTTTCGAGATCCAGAACGAACTCATTGTTGCCCTTTGAGATCATGCGCTGAACGAAATCCTTCACGCACTTTGAGTTCTCAAATGTGCCGCGCCCCTCGAGCTTCAGCCAGACAACGCCATTTTCGCTGCCGACGAGGATGGATGATGACTTGCTCACAGGATACGGGAGCAATCTAAGGCGGAAGTAAACGGAATGTCAAACAGCCACTACTTCCACATGTAGGACTGGCTGAAAGCCACAATGCGGCCGTCGACTATCAGCAGAGCACGCCAAGCGCTGACGCGTCCGTTTTCCAAAAATTCGTCTCCAGTGACTTCGAATGTCGAGCGGTGCGACCCGACCGCGCCGGGGTAGGAGCGCTCCTTGGCCATGACGTAATTTCCAAGCCCGGCCTGACGGTATTCCAGGCGAAGGGTCACATCCGAGCGCGTCGAGTTGCGCCAGAAGATCGTGTAGTAATTCCCGTGGCGCTGGGCTATCTCGGTGGAATCCACCGCGCCAAAAGTGCGGCGCGCACGCTCAAAGAGGATCATGTCGTTCTTGGCTACCGGCTCGATGTATTCTGGATCGAAAGAAGAAAGAAGGATTTTGCGGAACTGGTAGGTGTCGTCGATCGCCAAGGGCAAAACATTGGCCTTTGGCAAGCGCGTGGCGGGACCTTCCGGAACGGAGCAGCCTGCCAAAAGAGTCAAAACAACCAAGCTGGAAAGCAGGGTGAGGCGGTTCATTGGCGCAGAGCAAAGCGTGTTTGAGCAGGAGTGTCAATTTTCCGCACACCCCGTGTAGCGGCGCATTGCATTGGATCGGGTGGAGCGCTAAGGTCTGCAAAGTGGAACCTGCTTCTTCTCCAGCGAGCCCGGGTGGCGTGCAAAGCCGACTCGAAGGAGCGCTTCGACTCGCCGCCCGCTTCGAAGCGAAGTGCAGGCACATTCTTCGCCGAATCCAGCGCAAACCCCGCACCGTCATCGAGGGGCCCAACCTCCTCCCGACGCTGATCCGAGTCCTCGCAGCATTCTCCCGTGTGGATGGCGAATTGCTCGAGGAGGAGATCGACTCCAGCCTCGGCTTTCTCCGTTATGACTACCCGGATGCCGTATACTCGGAACTGCGTGAGTTGTTCCGCAATGCGCTGCAACAAAAGCAGGATCTCGACGCCATGGCTCAAAGTCTGGCCGGCCGCCTGAGTAACGAACGCAAGATTCTGCTTGGGGTTCAACTCTATGACCTCATCGCCCGGGCGGGGCTGAAAAGCGAAGCCGTCGTGGCCTATTACGAATTCATGTCGCGCCTTGGCATGGCCTCGCAGGCGATCGACATCGTTTACCAACTCAACGCCGACGACAAAACCGACACCTCGATCTACAGCTCCGGCGCATCTCCCCTCGAAATGGTGAGCTTCGGTTTCAAGGAAAACACGGATGTCGTGCTTGCCGACTTCGCGCCCAACGAGAGGCTGAACACCTACCGCTACGGCGACCTCGTCATTATCAAAAACCTCAGCGGACGCACACTCATCGTGCAGGGGCGCGCCTTGGAACCCGGCAGCTTTGCACGCCTCTACCCCGGGCAGCGCGTGCTCGTCGATGATGTCGTGCTCGCCTACGCAGACCTCATTTTCTACTTCAATGCGAAGAAAAATGTGACCCTCCCGGAGATCTTCGTTGCGGTGGACAAGGATGACGAGGTCACTCTGGAGAAAAACCGCTCGCGCGACTCATGCCTGCAGGTCGCCTTCGGACTCAGGGTGCGCGTGAAGGCGCTTAAAAATGTGGACGCCGTTCTGAATGGCATCCGCCTGAATGCCGGCAGCGAAGTCACCGCCACGCTGGAGGACAAAATCATTTTCCACAACGACAGCGAACTCGACCTCGACTACCTCCGCCTGCGAGCCAGATCCTATGGCGGACGCTTCCTTCTCAAGGCCTCCAAAAGCGAATACCTCGTGTCCAACAATCCCGGACTTCTGGAGGAGGACGACATCCTTCTCGCTCCAGGCTCCGGCAGCGATGTGTTACTGAAAATCTCTTGCGACTATGATCGCAAGGTCGGCCAGATGGAGGTCCTGCAAGCCGACCGGCCGATCATTGTGCGTGGAATGCCGGTGCGAAATTCCTGCCTGCTGGAGGATGGCGATACGATCCGCGTTGATGCCGGCCAAGTTCTCCGCTGCAACTTCTCGGAACGCCTCATCGAAGAGGAAAAAAATGTCGTCCGCACACTCGATGTGCGCGATATGGTTTGCCGCTTTGCCAACAACTCGGTGGCCATCGACGGAGTTTCCTTCTCGGTCGAACGCGGCGAGATGGTCTGCGTGATGGGCGCCAGCGGCTGCGGCAAAAGTACGCTCCTGCGCGCGCTGTCCGGCCAATTCCGACCATCCCAGGGCAGTGTGCTTTTCAACAAGCGCCCGTTCTACGAAAACCACGAATCCCTGCGGAAATATGTGGCTTATATTCCCCAATACGACGCCTTCGACGAGCATCTCACTATCGAAGAAAATCTGGAATATGCCGCAGCCATCCGTGCACCGCACCTCGGCCGCCGGGAACGCCTCCGCCGCATCGACAGCAAACTCGCCGAGCTCGGCCTCAACGAACGCCGCACCTCGATCGTCGGATCGGCCGAAAAGAAAATCCTCAGCGGTGGCGAACGCAAGCGGCTGAATATCGGCCTCGATATGGTCAGCCCGGCGGACATCTTCCTGTTCGATGAACCCACCAGCGGCCTCAGCTCAAAGGATTCCGAGCACATCATGGAAATCATCCGTGACATGTCGCACAACAAGATCGTGCTGGTGACGATCCACCAGCCGACCTCGCGCATTTTCCAGATGTTTCACAAGGCGCTCGTCCTCGACCGCGGTGGCAAGTTGGTTTTTTTCGGAACGCCCCAGGAAACGCTCCGCTACTTCGCCGAGGCGGAGAGCCGGCAGACGGCGACTCCGTCTTCAGGCGGATGCGAGTCGTGCGGAACAACCCGCCCGGAGTTCATCTTCGACGTTCTGGAAACACCACTCCGCGATTTGGGCGGCGACATCATTCTGGAGGAAAACAACCGGGGACAACTCGTGCCCGCACGGCGCTACTCGCCGGACTACTGGCGCGACAAATACGAATCCCATCGCCTGGTCAAGGAAGTCCAGCAACCATCACCGCCCAAGGAAGTCGCCGCCACACCTCCATCCGACCCGCGCCGCCGTGAGCGACTCCGGCCGAAGGAGCACTTCCGCCAATTCAGCATCCTCCTGCGACGCGCCTTTCTGAGCAAACTCCGCAACAAGGCAAACCTCCTCACCACCGTCTTGGAAGCCCCCCTCCTGGCCCTCCTCACTGGCATGGTGCTGCGTTATTCCGAGAGTTCCGTTTACGACTTCGCCTCGGCTTTCCACATCCCAACCTATCTTTTTCTGGCCCTCGTCGTGGCCATGTTCCTGGGACTCACAAACAGCGTGGACGACATCATCCACGACCGCTCCGTGCTCATGCGGGAGCGAAATCTCAATGTCAACCTTGGCTACTACATCCTGGCAAAAGTCCTCACACTCGGCTTCTTCGCCATCATCCAGTGTGCCTTGTTCGCCCTCATCGGAAATGCCCTGCTCTCGCTGCGCGATGGATTTTGGATCGTCTTCACGGCCATGTTCCTGACTGCGGCAAATGGTGCCGCGATAGGACTCGTGATTTCCGCACTCGTCGCCCAAAGCAAGACTGGGATTTTAATTATTCCCGTTATTTTGATTCCCCAGATCATCCTCAGCGGCGCGCTGATCAAGTATGAGGAGATGAACCGCAATCTCGATTTCATCCATGCGATCCAGCAGTGGGTGACCCGCCACCCGGACACTGCCATGCCCGCCCAGAGCAATCTCAAAGTCCCCCTCATTTGCGAGATCATGCCCACCCGCTGGTCTTACGAAGCCCTTGTTTTCGCACAATCGAAGCTCAACCCCCTCACCAGCCGCCAGGATAAAATCCAGTCGATGATCAACCGGCTCGCCCGCCAGCGAAACGCTTCGCCGGAGCAGGAAGAGCGCCTGGAGGATCTCAAGGACACCCTCGCCCTCCTCTCCGGTCTTGAAGCAGCCACGCCTGCCCAACTCCGGGCCGCACTCCGCCGCATCGACGACATCATCGCCGGCGCCCCCTTCAAGGCCTCCCGCTTTACCAAATTCGGCACCGGCCTCACCGCTGAGCAGGTCTATGTGAACCAAAAAATCACCGACCTCGTCTCGAAAGCCGAAATGGAACAAAGCGACTACCGCGAAAACCGCCACCTCAATGTCTTCTTCGGCCCCACTAAAGAATACCTCGGCATCAAAATCGGCATCCTCTGGTTCAACACCAGCGTCCTCATACTCTCCACCCTCACCCTCTTTGCCGCACTGGGAGTCATCCTCCGCAAGCAAATCCGCATGCGGGTTTCTTAAACTCTACGGCTGGGGCTCTGGAGACATCCATCTGTCCGGCCTCACAAACACCTCGATGCGTCCAAAGTAGGTTCCTGCCAATACATATTTCTTTGCAATATGTTGATAAAAAGGTGCCGCCCAGTTTTTGAAGCGGGAGATTTCCGTCTTGTTGATGTCGCGGTTGTTGATGACCACGAGCGCGGGTGTATTTTTTTCAAAATCCGCTATGGCGTGCGCTGAAAAATTTGCCGACTCGGTGGCATTGTCCACATAGAGTTTGAATTGATAGGACGGACGCTGCGCCATGATGTTCAAAAGGGGCACATAGGGGTAAGTGATCAGGAAATCCCCCGGTTGAGAGTGGCGGAGCAAAGCGTCTCTCAAGCCCTCCCAGTCGTGCAATTCAGAGGGCTTGACGCGGAAGTCGATGCCTCCCGGCGCATGGAACATGGCCGTCCTTCCCCGTGCCAGGCGAATGCTTCCCGAGCCTTCCCGGCCATAGAGTGAATTGAAGGCCACAATGACCTGCAATCCACAGAGGATGGGCAACACAAGCCCGCAGACTCTTCCAATATGGGTTTTGATGTTCTGAAAAATCCACCATCCCGCAAATGCCGCGCAGGCCAGCGTGGGATAGAATGGCACCATGAACTCTGCCAGATGAACGCTGTCTGGACGGAAAAAGAAATACTGTGGAAAAAGACTTAATGCCGCGCCAGTCGTCGTGAGAAGAAGCAACCCAAAAAATCTTCCCCTCTCGTGCCCCCGTGCGATGCCGAACAAAAAGAGCAAAGCTCCAGTAAGAGACGAAATAGCCGACACCAAAACAGGAAAAAAAATCGATAGCGTGAAAAACGGTGAACCCTTCCACTGGATTAACTCGTTCAAATCTGGCCGTCCCCGGCGACCATCGCGACCAGCACTTTCACTGTCCTGCGAGGCAACTGTGACCGTGGCAACGGGAATAGGTAATCCAGCCTTGAGAGTTGCACGCCCCTCTGGATGAGCAAATTCTAAATGGACCGCTCCACGGGCTTTTTGAATCTCCTTCTTCAACTCCCACTGAAAAAGCCCAAAAAACTGCACATACTGGTTCAAAAATTCCCGACCAAACCCTCGTTGATGAGCATGGACAACAAAGGGGGCGTGCACGACAGCGAAAGCAACCACTGCTAAAACCGTGCCTAAGACAACCACCTTCAGCTGCCGCACGAATGCTCCGCGAATTCCAATTGGATAAAGAATCACAAGCCCGATCCAAACCACGGCAATCAGTAGCGATGGCTCGATACGAATCAGAAAGCAAACGCTCAAAGCTGCACCGCAAAATGCCATCCAAAGGCACTGTCGAAGATGGGTGCTAGCGGGCACTACATAACCAAAAACCAAAGCAAAGGACGCCAATGTACCGATGAATCCCATGTAGTTCCGGAACATCGCGCCGGGCATCAGGATCATGAGCCCGCCCGCCAGCAGTGCCAACCACGCTTGCCCTGTGGTCTTTTTCACAAGATGAAACCCCAGTGCGCCGCTGATAAGACTGAGAGTCATGAAAAAAATCTGCATCGCGAGCATGTGAGGACCCGTGATTTTGAACAGGCCCGCTATTGGGTAAAACCACAGCAAATTGTAACCGACAAACATGTCAGCGATCGGCCGCCACCCTTCGAGAATTCTTAAAGCCAGCAACGCATTGCTCCCGCCCTCGCCAGTAAAAAGAAGGGCGGTATTGTAATAAGCTCCGTAGTAGAGAAGCCCGAAAAAAACCAAAAGAGCGAAGCCCCGGCGCTGCAAGAAGGCCTCCGCTGTGGAAGGAAATGCCTTCCATGCTTCTAACTTGTGATTCTCACGATGACCAAACACGAGGACGATTCCTACTTTGCCGCTCGGCTCACGGCAAGATTCGCGAATGTTGACAGGCTGGGAATCCAGACTGACGATGCCGCATCCAACGAGCCGGTCGGCTCAAGACAACGCCGTGAATCGCTACAAACTTCTTTATATCGCCAGCCTTCCTCACTCGGGATCGACCGTTTCCAGCCTGATTCTTGGCCAACAGCCCAAGATCATTGGTTTGGGCGGCATTGACCGCGCGGTGACGATCCTTGCAGAAGAACCAGAAAAAGCCGCACAGGAGTTTTGTTCCTGCGGTAATAAGGTGCAGGAATGCGAATACTGGTCGCAGGTTTTAGCCAAAGCTGATTCCCTCAAAGGAGCCGGACAGCGGCAAAGATATGATCTCGCGCTCTCCGTTTTTCAGGGCGTTTTCGGCTTGGATGCCTGGGCGGTGGATTCCTCAAAGCACGCCGAGCCGATCGCTGAGCTGTCTCGTTTTTCTGAAATCGACTTGCGTGCCCTTCACCTGTGCCGGGATTATCGTTCAGCAATTGTTTCTTCAGTTGATCTCAAACGAACCCGAAAAAATGTGGCACGACCGGGATGGGTGATCGGCCTCGAGGCTGGATTGCGCTGGCACAGGGGAAATTCAAAAATCCGGGCTATCCTCATGGAAAATCAAATCCCCTTTCTGGGTATAGGCTATGAGGAGCTCTGCCTCGGCCTTCCACATTTTTTCGAGCAGCTCGGTGCATTTTTAAGGACCCAAACAATCGAAGTTCCGGCAACGATCGCAGGTTCGGGAAGCCATCTTTTCATTGGAAACGCCATGCGCCGCCAGAAGCAGAAGGAAGCCCTCATGTATGACTACCGCTGGTTCTCGCGCACCGATTGGATGGCAGCCTCGTTGCTGATGCCGTGGCTGGCGAAAGGTAACAGGGAGTGGGTCTATGGCAATGGGTTCTCCCGAATTTTCGGCCATGAAAGCGGCAATAAATGGAACCCTTCAAAACCTGATTGAAGAACGCCCTCATGCCGGAAAAGGTTCTCTACATTTACGAAGGAAAACTCACCCGACATGGGATTGATGCCGTAGTCCGACAGCAACTGCAGGCTCTTGGCGAGCTTGGCCTACATGTCGATCTGGTCAGTCGAGGCAACCCCGGAATGCCAGGCGTCACATTCCGCGGAATGAAATGGACGCCCGCGAATGCCCTGTCTTGGATGCCACGCAGCATCTACTACCCTGCTCAAAAACGTTTCTTCATGGCCCTGGGTGCACGCCTCGCCAAGCGCGGAGGGTATTCAAAAATCATCAGCTGGAGAGACCGGGCGCTGCAAAGTTTCCGCATCGGCAAAACATTGGGAGCTTCCTGTTATCTGAATCACGACTCCATGCACTGGAGTCGATCCACCTCTGGTGGTGTGGCTCCGCGCTGGCCAGCATTTTCACGCGAGGAGATGGATGAGGAATACGCATTGGCCAACGCGATTTTGCTCCCTTCCGAAAATTCCCGCGCGAGCTTCCAAGGGCACGGCATTCCGAACGAAAAACTTTGCGTCATTGGCCGCGGTGTTGATACCGACACCTATCAACCTTCGTCAAAATCTCGGAAGGATGTTTTCCGCCTTGTCTTCTGCGGCCGCGTCGGAGAGCGCAAAGGCATTCGACAAGTCGTCGAGGCTTGGAAAAAAGCTGGAATGCACAATGCCGAACTTTTGGTGATTGGACAGGTCGACGATGATATCGCCGACTTGGTCGAGGAGACCCGGGAATCCAACATTCGCTGGATGGGGTTCCGCTCTGACTTGGCTCAAATTTTGCCAACATGCCAGGCTCAAATTCTCCTGTCCCGAAATGAAGGTATGGCCAAATCGCTTCTCGAGGGAGCCGCCTGCGGGCTCGCTACGATCGCAACCATCGACTGCGGTTTTCCATTAAAGGAAGGCCTCAACGGATTTTTGGTTGAACGAACCGATGTGCAGGGCGTTGCCAACTTGCTAAAAATGCTCCAAGAGAACCCCTCTCGCTGCGCTGAAGTAGGCGAGAATGGTCGTGACACAGTAGTCGCGGAGTATTCTTGGGCTGCCTTCCGGAAACGCTTCGTCAACTCCCTGAAGCTCTCCGACTAAGGCGCTACTTTGTTTTCCGACTGAATCGAATAAACTCGGAAAGGCGGTGCGAGGTAGAGATTGTCTCCAATATCCCATTCCTTAAGAAGCCTGCCTTCTTGGAATAGCCGCTCGTAAAAGTTTTTCATCTGCTCAAACTCCTCTTCATTGCCCTTCGTGGGCTTGGAGCTTTTTAAAAAGAATCGCCCATAGTGTTTACTGCTCACCATGATATGGGTAAACCCCTCACTACGCAACGATTCGAGAGTGTCGCCAGGTTGGATTGGACGATCTTCGAGATTTCGAACGCCCGCCTTTGTAACCTCAACCCGTTTATCTTGGAGAATCTTTGATTCGCCGGAGATTTCCTTTTCTATAAAAGCCAAGAGCTCCTTCCGATGATCGTCGGTAAACCCTCGATTAGCCGCAAACAAACGCGGCGCTTGCCACGCCACGGATAGTATAATCAAGGCAACCACTACGATAAAACCATGGCGGATTTTGAGAATGTTCTTCAAACCAACAGCACTCAAACACGCCAACAGCACAGCGACTGGAAGAAAATACCTGTGGTGAGTTTTAGGCAGAAACGAGAGAACAGCAACATACAAGATGGGAAGAAAAATCATCACACGCTCCATCGGAGCAAGCTGGAATCTCCTCTTGAAAACATCGAACGCATACACCCCGAGGAGTCCAATCAATACTGGCGTTGCCGATTGCCAGTAAATGTTCGAATAGACTCCATGCGGCACACTGCGTGTCGAAATTTTTGACTGGCCCGTGAGAGAATCGATCTCCCGGTCCAAACTTCCAGACGCCTTCGCAAGTGCTTCAAAGGCTGGGAAATTGATTAAAAACACACCCGCGCAAAAACACGCCGCCGCAACCGCCAAATCCCTTGGTTTGTTTTGAGAATAAGCCACTAAAAGGTAAACAGCGAATGGGAGGACTATCCCTGCAGAATACTTTGCAGAAAGTGCCACCGCACATGCCAAACCAATAAATCCAGCCTCTAAAGCTCTGGGCTTCTGAGAGTAAAGAAGCATGGCAAAAAGAGCAAGGGCAACACCAAACAGCAGGCAAGGATCCTCTTTGAAATAATGAGCAAGGTCAAAAAGGTGTGGGTTGGAAATCAGGAAAATCCCCGTGGCCACGGCTACCAGCGGCCCATGGAGGCGGCCATTGATGAGAACAAAAAGAAATACCGCCAATGAAGCGTAAATAACGCTTGCCCAACGTCCAGCAAGCATCACAAATGTAAAATCGGCCGCTTTTCCGGAAAAATCCGCAACAATTCTCGCCGTTCGGATCATCAGCATCGGGTGATGAAAATTGTATTCGTTTTTCGTGATCTGTGCAGCCTTATTAGGTTCATCTGGATGCGCATACAGATAAAAATCTAAATTCCGCCCAAACAGGATCAAGCTCAACCCAAGAAAAACAAAGGCCGCCAATAATGGCCATCGCACTAACAAAGTAGAATTTTGATTACCAGTCATTTCATTTTTTTCCGATGGCTGAAATCCAAATACAAATTGTAAACAGCCACCGACATAGGGAAAAGGTTTGAAAGTATCCCCACGGAGTCATTTTTACCAAATGTGAAATAGCTGAGAAGGCAAAAGCTTCCAGCGATGCTCACATACCAAAAGAGGCGTGGGAGCACGGGCTTCCCGGATATTTTTGAAGCACCCATCTGCAAAAGCCAACGGGCAGAAAAAAGCGCAGCTCCTAAATAACCTACCAGTTTGCCAGAGTCCAACGAGATACCCCAAAAATGACCGAGGGGGATATTGAAAAAGGAAACAATTTCTGTGTGCAATAGTGAAAAAAAACTCATTTTTTAAGCTCCGAGGGCCAAATAATCATCCGTGTCATAATCCAACGCACTCCAACCAGATCTATGAGCCCGCGGAGCGCACGGCCATTGATGGTGTATTTAGAAACGCCGGTTTTTCTGGGGCGGTGCCCAACTGGAATTTCCGAAAACTTGAGGCCTGCCCGTTCAAAAAGAGCCGGTAGATAGCGATGGAGACCGTTAAAAGGAATCAACAACTGGACATGCTCACGCTTAATGACCTTCAGAGAACAACCGGTATCCGTGGCACGATCACCCAGAGCCTTTCTTCGAACAGCGTTTGCCAAGCGCGAGGCAATCCGGCGCTTCCAATCATCCCGACGAACAGCCCTGAAACCATAGGCCACATCTGCGTGCTCCAAGGCAGCGACAAGACGGGGAATATCGGCCGGATCATTCTGTCCATCTCCATCCATCATCGCAATGATCTCGCCGCTAGCCGCTTGGAGACCCGCAAAAAGAGCAGCGCTTTGCCCAAGATTGCGAGGAAAGGAAACGAGCCTCACCCCATTCAATGCGGCAATTTTTGCGCCAGTTCCATCCGTGCTGCCATCATCCACCGCAATGACTTCCGCATCGGGAAAGACGTTTTTGACCTCCATCAGGACATCCTCGACAGAGCCGGATTCGTTGAAAAAAGGCAGCACGATGGAAAGGGATTTCATGGATGAGCGCGTCATTTTCGGTATAGCTGGGCAGGTGTCAATCTCCTCAACTTTCCGAGAGTGCGGAGATGATGGCGGCCTCTACATTGGCGACAGGAATCTCCTGCATGGATGATTTAGGAAAATTGTGGGGGTAACTGGAAAATCCCGATGCGCCAACAGCCCTCCCTTGCTCGCCGCGCGGCCCCCAGTGAAGTGGGTTGGTGGACCCGAAAAGAACAGCGCATGGAGTACCAAGCGCATCGGCCATATGCGCTGCACCGGTATCCACGCCCACATAAATCCGGGCCAATGCCAGTGTGGCGGCAAGCGTATCCAAGGTGGTTTCGCCTGCCACAGAGAAGATGCGCCCCGATGAGCGGGATAGGATATGGCCGATCTGCTTCAACTCGTCTGCATGACCACCACCGGTCAGCACAACATCCAGATTGCCTGTGGATGTCAGAAATTCCGCCGTGCGAATCCAATTGTCCACGCCCCACATTTTTTCGGAGCGCGCCGCACCAGGATGAATCACGGCGAAATGGGGACCGACTCCTCGGCCTGTGAGGAATTCCCTCATGGATTGAACCCTGTCCGACGCTACGGAAATACCCCGTCGCGCGCCTTCCGTTTGTATTCCCAGGCCTTTCAAGAGATCCAAATGGTAGTCAATGGTGTGTCGATTTTTGACATCGGATTCAATAAATCGGTTAAAGGCCATGCGGCGGACGACGGAGCCTCCGTGCCGCTCATAGGCCGCACGAATTCGTGCCATGGAAAGCCCCGCGACCAATACCCCGCGATCCGTTCCGGTGAACTCCAGACACAAATCCCAACGGCGTAAAAAAATGTGCCGCCAGAAGTGGAAATTCAACCGGCGTTTGTGGAAATACAGCGGCTCTATCCCGGGAAGAAGGGCATCCACCCCGCGGCAAGAGCTGTCCATCGCCACCGATAAATTTGCTTTCGGGAAAGTCGAACGAAGGACATCGAGTACAGGGGCGGTGAGAATGACATCGCCGATGCGCTTGTTTTGAATGACAAGGATTCTTCGCATGGGCTTTTTTAATTGCGTGGAGCCTCGGCAATGAGGCGTTCGTAGAGATCGGTGTATTTCAAAGCCACATTTTCCCATGAGAAATTCTGTGCGCGCTCCGCAGCATTGGCTCCCAGTTGGTTTTTGAGAATGGAGTCGCTGGATACTTTTCTCATACTCTCGGCCAGCATCTCGGGTGCGCCGCAAGGCGAAAGAAGCGCCTCGCGCCCGTGTTCCACCTGATCTACAATGCCTGGCGCCGAAGTCGCAATAATGGGCAACCCCGCAGCCATGGCCTCAAGTAGCGCTGAACTAAATCCCTCAAGCTGCGATGAGAGAACAAAGGCATCCCCCGCACGGTAAAGCTCCACAAGCCTGTCGGGCGGGAGTTCCGGAGGGACTCCCGGAGACGCGTCCGGCATAAGCTCCAAAAGATGAACTTGAGATTTAAGGCCCATAGACTCGACAAGTCCCTGCAACAAGGGAACGCCCCGACCGACGATTGCGAGATGGACAGCACCCGGTGAAGATCGAGCGGCCAGTGTCTGGAATGCCTTGAGCAAAGTGGGCAAATCTTTTTGCGGATGATTCCGCGCCACACAGAGAAATAGAAAGGCATCTCGGGGTATTTGGAAAACATCCCTTGCGGCCATCTTATCGGAGTCCCATGCGAAGCGGCGCTGATCAACCGCATTCGGAATCATCTCAATTTTTTCGGCAGGCATGCCGATTTTTTTCAGTTGCTCCGACATATCCCGCGAGAGAGAGACGAGACAACTGGCGCGGGGGATCCAGTGGCGAATGAGCCTGTCCATGTGCGGATGGGATTTGACCCCGGATACCGCCTGAACATCATCACCCACCGCGCGGATCAAGCCAGGGATACCGCTTTGTGATTGCCAGTTTGCAAAACAAATACCGGCCGGCGAGAGAACCACCGTGTGCCAAACATCGAAGCCGTGTCTCCGATGCAGAGCGGAAAGAATACGGCGATTCAGCCAAAAGGCAAAAGGCGCGGAGTATTTGAAGTAGCTCCAGATATTCGCCGGAAAAGGAACTGTCGCGTAGGGGAGGTTCCAGCGCTCGGTTTGAAGACGCCGATAAAGCGAGCGCGGAAGGACAATGACCGGTTCGTGCCCCATCGTGACAAGTTGGCTCGCAAGATTGTGATGAAAAATTTCCGCACCCGAGCACTTCGGCAGAAATGTTGGGGTGAAAATCGCGATCTTCATGCGATTTCACTGTAGATGCGTTTCAACTGCCGAGCCGCATCGCGGCATGTCGGAATGGCGGCGTTCCTTGCCAGGAGGGCCTCTCGACTGGCTGCATCCGTGGTCGCAGATGCGAGGAGTTCCGCAAGTTTGGTCGAATCATTCGGGTCAAAATAGCCAGCATGATTCTCACCCAGGACCGCTGTGTTTCCTTCGATCCGACTCACAATAACTGGCAATCGGCAGGAAATCGCCTGCAACAACGCGAGCGCCTGGCCTTCCCAAAACGAAGGCAGCACAAAGAAATCCAAGGCCTGAAACCAAGGGACCGATGGTCGCTGCCGTCCGGCAAAAACAATCTGCTCCCGGACCCCTTGCTCCAGCGCAAAATTTTCGAGCTCTTTGCGCGCCACACCATCACCCACAAAAACGGCTTTGGGCCTCAGGCCTCGGCGGCGCAAGATGGCCAGCGCTTCAATGGTCGCCTTATGATTTTTCACGGGATGCAGAGAGGCAACTGTCCCAAAGAGAATCTCGTCCTCGGGGAGGCCGAGACTTTTTCTGAGAACACGCTTGTCACCGGTGGGGCGGAAAAGATCGTCATCAATCGCATTTGGCACGACTGCAACCAAGCTTGAGGGGATCGAAAATTTTGCACTGATTTCCGCACGCGTCTGCGCAGAAAGCGTGAGGGTTTTTTTGGCACCTCTCAAACAGAGCTGGAACAAAACCCTCTTGCGAAGCGGCATTTCGCCGAGCGTTTTTTGCTGGTGCACAATCGCGGGGACTCCCGCCAAGCACCCAGCCGCGACGCCAAAAAGATGAGCGTGATATGTCTGTGAATGAATCACATCGATCCCCTCGCGCTCAAGCCAACGGGAAAACTTCCATACAGCCAGCGGGCTGATGCGTTTCGTGGGAAAAAGCGGCATCAATTCCACCGGCCAACCCGCTGCCAATGCCTCCTCGCCAAGCATCCCCAATTCACGGAGGCATACAAAACGGGCGTCCACTTCGGGAGCGAGATGCGGATAAACTCCAAGAGCAAAATCCTCCGCTCCCCCCACAGGCATCCCAATAAAGAGGAAAGCGACCTTCAACGCGCGGTGATCTGCGCGAGGGCGTCTCATCACGCCAACAAAATCTCCGCCGCCTGGCTCACATCCTTGTCGCCGCGACCGCTGAGGTTTGAATGATAGATTTGCAATCCGCGCAGAAATTGGTGGTGTGCAAAGAATGTCATGAACCAGTAATTAGTGGATTTTTTCGGAGATGCTGTGAACGATTTTTTCAGCGGCCCGGAGGGCTAGCTCCGCCTCTTCAAGTGGAGGTTCAAA
>CAXNGJ010000003.1:0-15746 GCA_964201895.1 Terrimicrobiaceae bacterium | reverse complement strand
AACCCAGATCAGCTTCGCTACAAATTTGCTTGGCCGTGCCGAGGAGGAGCACGCAGGTGGCGCGCTGGTCTTTCCAGCCTACGACTTGGGCGAGGAGTTCGATGGATCCCTCCATGTCAAAAACCGTGGCCATTCCTTCGCCGAAGCCTCGCGCCTTTTCTCGGATGTCATGGACGTGCACCCCGAAGGCTACGCCATCGATAAAAACCACCCCGGGATTTTTTATGTTCCCGAGGATGTGAAAGTGAGCCTGCCGAATCTGCGTCTGAGCTGGAAAAAAGACGACGGCTCGGAGCAGTCGCTCAAGCTGCTCCCGGATCATGTTTACATCCGCCCGTCTGGCTATCGTCTCAGCCTGGTCAAAAACGACGACGGGCGCCGATGGAGACTTGCCGGCGTGCGCGCCGATGCGACCTATTGCCACAAGCCCTGCACGGTTTCCGGCGGTGGAAAATCCGAAATCTCAAAATCCATCTCAGATGCCATTCTTCACGGCCCGGTCTATGTCGCGGATTACAAATCCGACTTCGAGCAGGTGGAGAAATTGATCTCGCGAGACTACGCCGACCGTTTTCGAGATTCGGAGAAAAATGGCAACGACACCCGTCCGATCCTCAGTTCCGAGCGCTCGCTGGGTTCTGTCATCAAGCTCTTCACGCCGGCGAAGCACGAGTATTCCGACGAATACAATCTTTGGCTCTCCACGATTCCCCAGCATGTGAAGGAACTGCTCTTCATCGTGAAGCGGTTTTACGACCCCTCATGGGGTGTGGACTGGCGCTCCCATTTTGCTGTGGACAGCGTGAATGGTGTTCCCGGGCATGAATTGAAATTCCGCAGCAAGCCGCTCTCGACAGACTTTCTCCGTGTGGGATACGAAGCCGACGGCTCATGGCGCGTCTTCAGCCTGCGTCAGGATTTTTTCCCCGCCGCAAAACTGCAAATGGAGGACGATATCAGCGCCTCGGTCATTGTTCCCCGGTCGGCCCTCACAAACCCACCGGACGACATCCCCGGAGGCTCGTTGAAGTTTGCCGAGAACTGTGAATTCCGGCTCTTCCAGCGACCGGATGACGCCATTCATCCCGGCTACGATAAGCAGGCGGAGCGTGATTTTGCCTCGGAGGGCAACTTTTTTTCGAACTACCAACCTCTGCGCCGCGACGATGTGCAGGAGCTTGTCGAGGATGCGGTGAATTTTTCGAAATTTACGCCGCCCATGCAGGAGGCGGTTCGCGCGGCTCTGGCCGATGGCGACCGGATTTTTATCTCCAATACGGCACCGCGCATCGTCGATGGGAAGCCCTCCAAAAATCCCCGCTATCTCCAGATTCGCCAGGACCTCGTCGAGCCTCGCGTGGCCTACCTCTCCGACATCGCCCAACGCCTGCAACGCCGCATTCCCTTTGCCCAGACCCTGCACACGCCGGTCACAGCCATCCTGCCGGGTCGCCGCAACAACCCCGCCGAGAAAGGTGTCCGCTCGCTTGCCGTCTTCAATCCCATCCACCTCCTCGAGCTGCCCGAGCTTTTTCTGGAATACATCTGTTCGCTCACCGGCAAGTCACCCTCCACCACGGGTGCGGGGAGTGAAGGCGCGCTCACAAAGGCACCCTTCAACGCCCTCCCGCCCATCATCGATCTCAATGCCGCGCTCGTCGGCTACATGCTCATTCGCCAACCGGTCTTCATCACGGCCGCCGGCTACGTCGGGCCAAAAGTCCGTGTGGACCACGATGTCAGCCTGCTTGTCCCCGAGGTCTGGTCGCGCATGACCCCCGAGGAGCGCACTCCGGAATATCTCATCAAAAACGAATGCCTCGAGCGTGTGCCCGACATGGAGTGCGAAGGCCGCCTGCTCCCTTCGAGCAGGCTCGGTTGGCGCATCAACAGCCGGTTCGTACGAATGTTCTTCGGCCGCATATTTAATTACCCCCACCGCGTTTTCACTCCCGAAATGCTCCAACCGGAAACCCAAGACCTCGCCGCTTTCGCCGACGGGATGGATAATATCGTGACCACACAGCAGAAGGTCGCCGAGGCCTATTTTGCGGATGGCAGTATCGAGATGGCCTGCCCGCCATTGCGGGCCCTGCTCCACATCATGCGCGATGGACACTTTGAAAACAAAACGCTCAACGATCCTGAGGTCCGCAATCTCTTCGATCCCGACACCGCTCTCGCGAGCGACTGGTATCGCGAGCGCCTTGAGGCCGCCGCAGAGGTTGACCGCCGTCTCTGGCTCCGCCACGTGAAAAACCTCGAAACATTCACCCGCCGCCCGCATAACGCCGAAACCGTCGCCAACCTCGGCCTCGAAGCCCGCCTGGAATATTCCCACCGCATGCTGGCCGCTGTCCGGGATCCAGCATATTCCGAGTCCCTGCGCGGAACGATAGGTGCCCAGCCCTTGGGCTTATGAGAGGCCTCCAACCCCGCTTTTTTAATTTAATACCAACGCTATATGTTGTTTCTTGGATCTCCGTTTGTTGGTGATTGGGAAAAGGGGTAAATCAAACAGAAAACATTAGTTTAAAATCGGTCTGGCTCCGGTCGCATATTCTGCTATGGAATTCGCAGTGCTTGCCGATGAAATCAACAAACCCGACTTGTATTGAAATTTGTGCTGGCGCGGGCGGCCAAGCATTGGGATTGGAATTGGCGGGGTTCGAGTGCTTGGCTCACGTTGAAATTGATTCTCACGCTTGCCAAACCTTGAGATCAAACCGTCCGAATTGGAGAGTTTTTGAAAAGGATGTGCGCGACTTTTGCGCTAAGGAATACAGCGGAGTCGATCTTTTGGCCGGCGGCGTTCCATGTCCGCCATTTTCTAAAGCCGGCAAACAGCTCGGGGGTTCCGATGAGCGCGACCTCTTTCCTCAGGCGCTTCGAATCGTCGAAGAATGTCAGCCCAAGGCTGTCATGCTTGAAAATGTCAGGGGGTTTTTGGACGCCATTTTTGAGGATTACCGTTTTAAGCTTAAAAACCAACTGGCAGACTTGGGTTACGTCGCCAACTGGCTCCTTTTGAACGCCTCGGACTATGGAGTTCCCCAGTTGAGACCACGTGTGGTCGTTGTTGCGCTGCGCAAGGATCTCGTCCGTGGTTTCTATCCTCCAATGCCTCTCCTGGATGGAAAGCGGCCACCGACCGTGGGAGAAGCTCTGGTGGATTTGATGTCTTCGGATGGCTGGGAGGGAGCCTTTGAATGGGCGCAAAAGGCCAACGAAGTCGGCCCGACACTTGTGGGCGGCTCCAAAAAACACGGCGGTGCCGACTTGGGACCATCCAGAGCAAAAAAAGCATGGGCGCAACTTGGTGTGGATGGAAAATCCCTCGCCGACCGTCCTCCACAGCGCGGATTTGTTGGTATGCCAAAACTCACCGTGCGCATGGCGGCCCGCATTCAAGGATTTCCCGATAAATGGGAATTCTCCGGTGGAAAAACCGCAGCCTATCGTCAGATTGGCAACGCATTCCCGCCGCCAGTAGCCAAGGTAGTGGCAACAAAAATCAAAGAATCCATCCATCCTGAAAAAAATGCAAAGTGTGCTTGAGAAAGCTCGTCGCGGATTCTTCAGGGAACTTGCCGCAAGGAATCTTCTAACCTTCGACGACTACAAAGCCCAGCGCTCGACAGTCTGTGCCATCAGCAACGCGGATTTCAGCAACAGGGCCAGTGTTGCGATCTCTAACGCCGTTGCACACAAAATTGGTATTCGAAAAAACCACAAAAAGCTGCCCGGCCAGTCGCAGGGGGATTTGTTTGAGGAACTAGTCTGCAGTTTTATCGACAAGACGTTTTGCGCTCTCGGTCACTTGAGACCTGGTCAGTGGAATGTGCAACGCATAACGGCGAGGGATGAATCGGCGATCTCGCTGTTCGACCAGTATCGCCACCTTGCTGACCTAGCCCGCTTCTGCTCGGAAAATAGAGAATTGGCCTCTGCTTTGGGAAACGACTATGCCATCAGCCCCGATGTGGTGATTTCGCGAACACCCGAAACAGACGACTGCATTAATGGTGTTCATAGATTTCTGGGTGGCGATCTGGCTGCTCGAACACCGCTTCGCCAAGCGGTCAATCCTCATCCCATACTGCATGCGTGTATTTCTTGTAAATTTACCTTTCGGAGTGATCGTGCCCAAAATGCCCGCTCGGAGGCTCTCAATCTGATTCGCAACCGGAAGGGAAGGGTGCCGCACCTTGTTATCGTTACAGCCGAGTGTCTCCCGAGCCGTTTGGCTTCGGTTGCTCTCGGCACCGGCGACATCGATTGCGTTTACCATATCGCTCTTCCCGAGTTGATCGAATCGGTGGACAAAGACGAGTTTCCCGATGCTTATGAAATGCTTCAAACCATAGTGGGTGGACGGAGACTGCGCGACCTGACCGATCTGCCACTGGATTTGGCGGTTTGAATCAAACCATGAGATTTGCAATCACGCTCGTAGCGTTGTTTTTTTGTGTGGGCGCCGCCTTTGCCGGCGAGCCATCGCCCGAGGAAATCCTCGCCGCCGTCCGCATGAATCCCATGGGCGCGGGCATTACTCTCGAGGCTCAGCTTCGGGCAGGTTCGGTGAAGGTGCCCTTTGTCATTGAAGTTGGTGAAGGCGCTGTGCGCTACGGTTTCACTAGCCCGCAGTTGGACATCCTTCTCCGCCTTGGTGAAAACGAATCCACACTCGAAGAGCGCCGTGATGGAACTAAATCGTCCGTCCCCGTTTCCAAATTCGACGACTCCGTCCGCGGCGGACTCATCACTTATGAGGATCTCGCCCTGCGTTTTCTCTACTGGAAAAATCCCCGTCTTCTGGAATCAGAGACTGTTCGCTCGCGCGATGCTTGGAAGATCGAAATTCCCGCCCCGCGCGGCGCCTCCCAATACGGCGTCGTCCGTGTCTGGATCGATAAACAATCCGCCGCCCTCCTCCGTATCGAAGGTTACGACACCAACGGCCGCCTCGTGAAACGCTTCGAAGTCGTCTCAGCCCAAAAAATCGACGACCAGTGGATGCTCAAACAAATGCGCGTTGAACGCATCGATCCCGAGACCCGCAAAACGACCGGTATCACCTACCTCGAAGTCCTCGGAAAGAAATAAGCCTGCGGCATGGGTGTGAAGTCGCGCCTCGAAACTCTCCATCGGGATTGATCTTCCCTGCCGCCGCTCTAAAGTCTTGGACATGTTGAAAGTCGTTCTCGGTTCGAAAATCCACCGTGCCATCGTTACCGATGCCGATGTGAATTACGAAGGCAGCATGGCCATTGATGAGGATTTCCTGGAGGAGGCAGGCATCACGCCTTACGAAAAAATTCTCGTGGGCAATCAGACCAATGGCAGCCGCTTCGAGACCTATGCCATTCGCGCTCCGCGCGGGAGCCGGAGCATTGTGCTCAATGGCGCAGTGGCACATCTCGGGAAGACGGGGGATCGCCTCACGATCATGACATTTGTCCATCTCACGCCAGAGGAGATCAAATCCCACACGCCGAAGGTCATCGTCCTAAACGATGACAACGAAATCATCAACCGTCGCGGGATTTAAGATTTCTGCGGAAGCCGCAGGCAGAGGAGGAAGGTCAAGAGCAGAAGTCCGGAAGCCGCCCAGAAGGGTGTCTGCGCATAGGCGGCGATGTTTTTGTCCAAGTCAAATGTCAGGAGCCATCCGCCAAGGACGGGTCCGATCCACCGGGCGAGGCTTCCGCTGGATTGGAGAATGCCGAGCGCGCGGCCTTGCCATTCGGCATCGACATTGCGCGAGGCGATGCCTGAGAGGGTCGGGCTGAGCAGGCTGTTGCCGGTGGCGATTCCGGCGCAGGCGAGCAGGAGCATGGGAATGCTGGCGGTGAAGGGCATCGCAAAGAGGCTGGCGGTGAGGATGGCCGCCCCGGCCGTGGCCAAGCGCGCTTCGCCGAATTTTTTTACCAATCGGCCGATGAGTCCGCCTTGGATGACGACACCGATGACTCCCAGCATGGCGAAGACATAGCCGGTTTGCGCGGTGTTGAATTCGTAGCGATGGGCGACGAAAAGCGCGAAGACGGCTGTCATGATGGAAAATCCCGCGATCAAAATAAAATAGGTCGCCACGGTCGTGAAGTAAGGGCCGGTGCGGACATGCTGCAGGATGGCCGGAAAGAGGTGTTCTTTCTTTGGGCCACGCTTGTCTTTCGGCAAGGACTCGGGAAGCACGAAAAAGATGAGGGCGGCATTCGCGAGGGCGAGGGCACCGGCGAGGTAAAGCGGGGCGGATTCACCCAGCCACGTGGCTGTCGCACCGCCGAGCGCGGGACCGAAAACAAAACCGAGGCCAAATGCCGCGCCGATGAGGCCCATCGCCTTCGAGCGGTTTTCGGGGGCGGTGATATCGGCGACATAGGCCTGCGCAGTGCCGATGCTGCCGCCTGAAATGCCGTCGATGATCCGCCCGACGAAGAGCATTGCGAGCGAGTGGCCCGCGCCCATGATGGTGAAACCCAGTGCGGTTCCGAGTGTGCTGATAATGAGCACGGGCCGACGGCCGAAGCGGTCGGATATCTGTCCGAAGACCGGCGCAGCGAGAAACTGAACGAGCGAGAAAATTCCGAAAAGCCAACCGATCTCCCAAGGCGTCGCGCCAAAACGCTCGGCGTAAAAGGGCAGGACGGGAATCACCACTCCGAAGCCCACCATATTGATGAAAATTGTGAGAAAAATAATGCCGAGTGCGGCGCGGTTGGATTTTTGCATCAGGGTTTTTTTGTGTCTGCCTCAACTGGCGATTCCAGAGCCTCCCGCAGTCGGGCGACTTGCGCGGCGAGTTCCATCGGATGGCTGGATTTTTGTTTTTCGACTTTTTCGCCAATTGCGAGAACAGTTTTTTGCATTCGAAAAAGGGCTGGGCCTTTGAGGATTTTTGCCATGCCGGAGCTTGGAGTCACGAGATTCGTATAGCGAATCACAGATGAACCGTTTTCAAAAGGTTCGATACGCAAGTTGCCTTCGGCGGCTTTTGTTTGAAGAGCGCGGAGGAGAATCCATGAGACCTGATAGCCTTCACCGAGCGCCTTCATTTCGTTGCGTGCGGTGTAGGCCTCGTCGCGAAGAATCGGCACCTCGACCTCGTAATCCACCTCCATCACACAGGGTGCGATTCTTTTTGAGATTTTGGACTCCAGCACGTCGGGGATGTATGTCTTGGCTTGGTCGTAGTCAAAAAAAACGGCCGCAACCTCCTCCGGGGTCGCCGTGATTTGCTTGTAGATTCGCACCCTCGGCCAGGGCTTCCCGGGAATATCCTGCTCCAGCACGATCAGATCGCCTTTTTCCAAATCCAATCGTTGATCGCGGGACAAGTCCTCAAGTACACCTGCGGTCGCGGCAGGCAATGCCGCGAAGCACGCCACCAAGCATAAAAAATACAGTCGGACACGATTCATCAACACTCATAGAAAGCGGGAGCGGGAGTGCAATCAAGGCCGCGATGACAAAAATCGCTTTCGCAGGTCGCCTTGGTGTTGTTGAATTAAAAGTCACAAGGACAATGGCAAAGCAGCAGACGATTCTTTTGGTGGACAGGGACACCGACTTTTTGGATTGGGCAAAAAACCAACTCCAAAGCAAAACCGCACGCGTTCTTACGGAGGAGTCGTCCGATGCAGCCTACAAGACCTTCTGTCTCGAAGAGCCTGAGCTTGTTCTCGCCGAGATGAATTTACACCCCTTCACCGGCATGGAGTTGCTAGCGAGGATCCGCAAGCACTCGCCGAATGCAATGGTCATCCTCACCAGTGCATTCGGCACCACACAATCGGTGATCGAGGCGATGAAAATAGGGGCCTTCGATTTCGTGCGGAAGGAGCAACTCCCCTTCAACCTCAAGGTCGTCGCTGATGCCGCGCTCCTAGCGGCGGCGGAACTCCGCACAGCAAACGCCTTCAAGCCCCAGCTCACCGTCGAGCAGCACCGGGATGAGATCGTCGGCCGCTCCGAGGCCATGCAGCAGGTCTTCAAAATGGTGGGCCGTGTGGCCGGCAGTGACGCGGCTGTCATGGTTACCGGCGAGAGCGGCGCGGGCAAGGAACTCGTGGCCTGCGCGATTCACAACTACAGCGCCCGCAGCAACCGCAGCTTCCTTGCCATCAATTGTGCCGCCATCCCCGACAATCTTCTCGAGAGCGAGCTTTTTGGCCATGAGAAAGGCTCCTTTACCGGCGCGGCTACACAGCGCATCGGCCGGTTCGAGCAATGCAACAAGGGCACACTCTTCCTCGATGAGATCGGTGAAATGCCCCTGCAGGTGCAAAGCAAAATTTTGCGCGTTCTTCAAGAAGGCGAATTCTCGCGCGTCGGCGGCAACGAAACGCTGCACACGGATGTCCGGATCGTCTGCGCCACGAACAAAAACCTTGAGGACGAGGTTGCGAAGCGCGCTTTCCGCGAGGATCTCTTCTATCGACTGAATGTCGTGAGAATTCACATCCCGCCTCTTCGCCAGCGCGTCGAGGATATCCGGCTACTCGCGGAATATTTTCTTCAAAAGATCGCCAACCGCACACACACACCCCCCCTGAAACTATCCGAAGAATCCGTTCGCGTGCTGGAATCCTATCCCTGGCCTGGCAATGTGCGTGAGCTCGAGAACACTCTGCAGCGCGCCTCCGTGCTTTCCACGGCCGATATCCTTTTGCCGAAGGACATCCCGCTCGGAGTCGCCTCGCCCGAGACTCTGTCACAAGGCGAAGCCGCATCGCTCGAACTCATGCCGAAGGAACGCGCCGTGGAAGTTCTTTTCCAAGCCGCCGCCGAAGACCCCTCTCTCCCGCTTCTACCCTGGATCGAGCGCGAGTTCACCCTCCGCGCCATGCAAAAAACCGGAGACAACCAGGTCCGCGCCGCAAAACTCCTTGGCATAACCCGCTCCACCCTTCGAAAACGCCTCGACCGCAACAGCGCGATTGAGGAAGAGGAGGAGTGAATGTTGACTTGGAAACAAAACGGAAACGCTTGGGAAAAAGCGGATTCGGCACCACTCGCGGACCGTGGTTTTCGCTATGGGATGAGCTTCTTTGAGACGATCTCGCTCGTGGCCGGGCGGCCTTTGCTTTTGATGGAGCATTTGGAGCGCTTGCGGCGGGCTGCCGGGACTTGCGGACTGAACTTGCAGCCGCTGCCGGAGTTTGATTTTTCGAGGCTTTGGACGGGCTTGCTGCGCTTCTATGTGACGGCGGGACCGGGCGCGCCGTGCGATGACTTCGAGGGAAATGTCTATGCGCTTTTCGAACAAGCGGAAGTAGGCTGGAATTTGTCGACTTTGAGGGTCATGTCCTCCGCCGCACCCTATCTGCCGAGGCCGGGAGGGTGGAAATCCGGTAACTACTGGCAAAATATCGAAGCTCTGGGGCAGGCCAAACGCGCAGGTTGCGACGAGGCGTTGCTATTCAACCCGGCGGGCATGCTCGTCGGAGGTGCCATGGCGAATGTCTTTCTGCAAATCGACGGAAAGTGGGTCACCCCAGCGCTGGAAACCGGAGCGCGGGATGGCGCTGTGCGCGCGTGGGTGCTGCGCCACTTCGGTGTGGACGAAGGTATTTTGGAGATCCGGGATGTGGCTCGCTGCAGCGCCGCCTTCCTCTCAAACAGCCGCATCGGGATTCGCTCGCTGAGGGAGCTTGATGGCCGTCCTCTAACCCATGAGGCCAGCGGCATTCAGCAGAAATACTTCGATGACATTTTCGCCGCTTGAGTCTTTTTTAAAGCAGGCTGAGTCGGATTCTGCGGTAGCAAAGCTTCTCCAGTCCAAGTCAGGCGCGCTTGTTCCCGAGATCGCTGAGGCCGCGCAACCGTTCATCACTGCGTTGCTGATTGGAAAAATGAAAGGGCGCGTGTGGGTCGTGTGCCGCGATGTGAAAAGCCAGGAGGAATTCGCTGCCGAGCTTGCAGCATGGTGCGCTCGTGTGCGGCTTTTTCCCGATTTGGAAATCCCGAATGCCGAGGCGCTGCCGGACGCGGAGACCGAGTCCGAGCGTTTGGATTTGTTGCGGACACTGGCCCGCAGCGGCGGCGATGAGGTGGTGGTGATTCATGCCGGGCAATGGGACTCCGCCACGCCCGCGCTGGGCTCGGTGAAACGCGAGATTTTCATCTTGGAGAAAGGGCAGAGCATTCCACTGGAGGATGTGATCTTACGCCTCGAAACGTCCGGCTATGTCTCTGCACTGCAGGTGGCGGCGCGCGGGCAGTATGCCCGGCGCGGTGGAATTCTGGATGTTTTTTCCTGGCAGCAGCAGCGTCCGGTGAGGCTGGAGTGGTTCGATCTGGAAATCGATTCCCTCCGCGAGTTCGATCTCGATACGCAGGGCTCCGTGGGCGAGGTCGCCCACACGGAAATCTACATCGGACGCACAGACGCCTCCGAGGGAACCCTGCGCGATTATCTGGGCGCGAAGGATCGTGTCATCACGATCGAGCCGGACACGGAGTTCGAAGGCCTCGGCATAGGAAGCGGCGGCGAGGCTTTGAAGAGGAGCGCGGTGTTTTATCCCCCGCCCTTCGGCGATCTCGGAGCTGGCGACTTGGTGCTCAATGAAACCAAGCGCGACCGTTTTTTTAACCAGCTCCACAGCTGGGCAGCCGACCGATGGACGATTGCTTTTGCATGTGTGAATGAAGGCGAAGGCGAGCGTTTTCGTGAAATGGCGTCAGACTTTGATTTCGACACCTCGAATCTGATATTCCTCACATCGCGGGCGACTCGGGGATTCGTCTGCCCGCAGGCGAAGTTGGCGCTGCTTGCGGAATCCGAGGTGCTCGGGCGCTCGGCCAGCCAGCGTGCGCACCGGGCGGCTTTGCGTCGCGAGCGCGTTCGTGCGGGCCGGGCGGTCATGGATTTTTCGGAATTCGAGGCGGGGGACCTTGTGGTTCATCTCGACCATGGCATCGGTCGCTACGAGGGACTCGAAAAATCGCCTGACGGAGAAGGCGAGGTGCTGGTGCTGGAATTCGCCAACAGCGCCCGACTCTATGTGCCGCTGGATCAAGCCTGGCAGGTTGCGCGCTATGTGGGACTCGGCCGCAAATATCCCGAGCTTTCCGAGTTGGGCGGGGGCCGATGGAAAAAAGCGAAGGAAAAAGCCACGCAGGGCATCTACCAATATGCCGCCCGCATGCTCAAGGTGCAGGCCGAGCGCGAGACGGCGGAGGGCCACCCGTTCCCGCCGGACTCCCACTGGCAGCAGGAATTCGAGCGTTCTTTTCATTTCACCGAGACGCCGGATCAACTCAAGGCGATCCGGGATGCCAAGACGGACATGGAGTCGACGCGCGCGATGGATCGCTTGATTTGCGGCGATGTGGGCTTTGGGAAAACCGAGGTGGCCATCCGGGCAGCCTTCAAAGCAGTGACGAGTGGCAAGCAGGCTGTGATCATCGCTCCCACAACAGTCCTTGCACAGCAGCACTGGCAGAATTTCCGTGAGCGCATGAGTGAGTATCCGGTCACGATCGAACTCCTCAGCCGCTATCGATCCGCTGCGGAACAGAAAACAGTGATCAAGGCGCTCGGTGAGGGCAGCGTAGATATCATTGTCGGAACGCACCGCGTCATTTCCCGAGATGTCATTTTCAAAGATCTCGGCCTCGTCGTTGTCGATGAGGAGCAGCGCTTCGGCGTGAAGCACAAGGATGCGCTGAAGGAAAAATTCCGCCTCGTCGATGTGCTCACGCTCTCCGCGACTCCGATTCCGCGAACGCTCTACCTCTCGCTCATGGGAGCACGAGACATGTCCGTGATCGAAACCCCGCCGCCGAATCGCCAGCCCGTCGAAACCATCGTCTGCGGCTACGACGAACGCGTCATCCGCGACGCCATCAATCGCGAACTCGCGCGCGGCGGGCAGATTTATTTCCTGCACAACCGGGTTCAAACGATTGATCGTGTCGCGGCGAGGATTCGTGAACTCTGCGAGGGCGCGCGCGTCATTGTTGGCCACGGTCAGATGGAGGAAAAGGAACTCGAAGGCGTCATGCAGAGCTTCGTGGCAGGCAAGGCGGATATTCTGGTTTCGACGACCATCATCGAGAGCGGGTTGGATATTCCAAATGCCAACACGATTATCATCGACCGTGCCGACCGCTTCGGTCTCGCGGATCTTTATCAACTACGAGGACGCGTCGGGCGCTCCGGAACAAAAGCCTACGCCTATCTGCTCCTGCCGCGCGAATTGATGTCCGTCGGCGCGGCGCGCAAGCGGGTTTCAGCGATCAAACAATACTCCGAACTGGGATCGGGTTTTAAAATCGCGATGCGCGACCTGGAGATTCGCGGCGCGGGCAATCTCCTCGGCACCGAGCAGAGTGGGCACATCATTTCCGTGGGCTTCGACCTCTACTGCAAGATGCTCCGCCGCGCAGTGGATTCCGTGAAGGGTCAGAAATCCTTCGGCGCCACTACCGCGTTGCGATTTGACTTTTTGGTCACCGAGGAGGGCGAATTCATCAAGTCCGGCGGCATTCCCTCTTTTGTTCCAAATGCCTACATGGGCGAGCCGAAGCTGAGGATCGAAGCCTACCGGCGCCTTGCGGAGGCGGGCACGCGCGAAGAAGTCAATGCCCTCCGCACGACGTGGCGGGATCGATTCGGTCCTCTGCCGCCCGCGCTTGAGAATGCCCTGCTCTGCGCGGCGATCCGCATCGAAGCGTCGCAGCGCCGCATCAGCCAGGTCGAGGTGAAGGATGAAAAAATCATGCTCACTCGTGCAGGCAGCTATGTATTGATGGCCGGTCGGTTTCCCCGCTTGACGGTTCCCAACCCCGATTTTAAGCTTGGCAGCGTGTTGAGCTTCCTCGAAACGATGCAGAGCCGATGAGACGATTTTTCGCAATTTTTGCAACCTGCCTGGCTGCGGTCCTATCCATTCCTACCGCGTACTGCCAGCAGGCCGAGGTCATCGACGGCGTGGCGGCCATCGTAAACGATGAAGTGATCACAATTTCGCAAGTGCGTGAACTCATCGGTGCTCGAGAACGCGCCATGCGCGAGGCTTATCGTGGCCCCGATCTCGCCGACAAGGTTAAGGAAATGAGACTCGCCGCCCTCAAGGACCTCGTCGACCGCCAACTCATCTTGCAAGAATTCCGCAAAATGCAGGAAAAGGGAGCGAACATACCGGATTATGTCGTGGACGACCGCGTGCAGACAATCATCCGCGAGGAATTCGGCGGCGACCGCGCAGCTTTCGTCAGAACCCTGCAAGCGCAGGGCTACACGCTCACGCGCTACAAAGAGATCGAAAAAGAAAAGATCATCGTGCAGGCTATGCGCCAAGCCAAAGTGACAGACAACTTTGTCGTCTCTCCCAAGCAAGTTCAGGATTTCTACGATAAAAACCGCGCTGCCTATTCCCTGCCGGAGCAGGTCAAACTTCGCATGATCGTTCTTCGCGATGGCAACAAAGATGACATCGGCTCAGGCGGCGACAAGAAGCAAACAGCCGAGGAAATTCGCCAAAAACTCGTTGGCGGTGCGGAATTCGAGCGCATGGCCCAGATGTATTCCGAGGACGAAAGTACCAGCGACACCGGCGGCGACTGGGGGTGGATCGAGCAGAATACACTGAACGAACAACTAACCCAAACCGCATTTTCCCTGAAAGCGGGAGGCATCAGCCCAGTCATTCGCATCGGCGACTCCTATTACATTCTCTATGTGGAAGCTCGTAAAAACTCCTCGGTCAAGCCACTGGGCGAGGTTCGCGAGGAAATCGAGCGCAATCTCATGCAACAAGAGCGCATGAAGGTTCAGCAGCGCTGGCTCGATACCCTTCGCCAAAAAGCTTACATCAAAATCTTGACTTAGCTCAGACGAGCGAACTAGTAATTCGCAATAGATTATGTCGCTCTACTCCGCAAAATCTTCATCCGAGATACTTATAAAAGTGGAGGTCACAAAAATATCCGCTGATAACAATATTGAAGAGTTTGATTGTGGCCTCAACAAACCGCCTACATTATTGTCGAGCAAAATCGGGGAGTACATGGTGCGCATCGGCGACTCGAACGATTTTTGTTTCAATATTATCATTCAATTGCTTACGCAGGGAAAAGTGAGGGTGGACTTTCGAGACACCACGGAGCGCCTCCAGTTGCTGAACAAGAAAAACCGGATGTCCCGCGTTCATGCGGTTCAGGTTTTCGACAGCTGGGTTGAAGAAAACCGCGCTCAATCCACCCCGCCCGAGAAAACGCAACAAATCGTTCTCCAACCGCATCGGGTCAATCTTCCGCGCTCGAAACAAAACTCTCGCGCGATGGATGCCAAAAACACCATCACACGCTTGCAACCATGACACTCAAACCTAAAAAGCCAGCCCCCAAGATATTGATTCATCTGGGAGTTCGAAAGTTTTGAGAAACCCAAATCCTTGAGGAATGGGATTCCTCTCACAGCCCGCCAGTCAAATTGGCGGACAAAATCTCCGATTACATGATACGAATCGGCGACTCGAATAGCCTGTGTCTCAATGTTGTTATTCAACTTCTTAATAGAGGAAAAGTTAGGGTTGACTTTCGCGACACATCTGAACGCCTGGAATTGATCAATCGACAAGATAAGATTTCTCGGCCAGAAGCCTTAATGGTTTTGGACCATTGGATTAAAGCAAACCGTTTCAATTCTGAACAGCCAGATGCAACTCAAAAAATCTTGATTGAATAGCCTCTCACGAAGCTTCCGCAAGGTCGTTGATATACCTGCAGGCAAGTGATCATTCCCTGCAAGGCAGATTTTTTTACACAAATTTCCCTGGATTCAGGAGGCCGGCTGGATCGAGGGCTTTTTTCAGGGTTTGATGGAGGGCGCGGGTTTCCTCGGAGAGGGCCTGCGTCCACCATGGTTTTTTGGCGAGGCCTATGCCGTGCTCGCCGGTGATCGCTCCCTGCCAAGCGAGAACTTGAGTGAAAAGTGCATCCAGCGCAGCCGCCGATTTTTTTTGAACCGCCGGATCATCCGGGTTCTCAACCATGATGTTCACATGGATATTGCCATCTCCCGCATGGCCGAAGCAGGCAAGGGGGAAACCGTATTGCTTCTGGAGTCGGGCGGCGAATTTCATGAGGTCCACCAAACGCCCGCGAGGTACGACGATGTCCTCATTGAGTTTCTTGAGGCCAGTGGCTTTGAGGGATTGCGAGTAGATGCGCCGCAGTCCCCAGAGGGCCTCGCAGGCTTCGGGCGTGGTGGCTTTTTGAATTCCAGCTGCGCCGGATTTTTTCAGAAGTTTTTCAAGATCTCCCGCTTCAGAGCGGACGCTGGAGGGTTGGCCATCCACTTCGATAATCACCTGCGCCTTGCCGGGCGGAAATTTGGCCGAGGGGCTGTAAGCCCGGGCGGCATTCAAGGTGAATTCATCGGCGACCTCCAAAGCCGCCGGGAGAAAACCTGCCGCAAAGACATCCTGGATCGCGCGGGCGGCCGCTTCGATGGATGCAAACCCGGCCGAAAGCACGGAACGCGCCGGAGGGAGCGGCAGCAAGCGCAGCGTAGCTTGGGTCACGACCCCCAGAAGGCCCTCAGATCCCGTGAAAAGTCCGACCAAATCGAAGCCGGTTTTATTTTTGTGGGTACGTCCACCGCAGGCCACGACTTTACCGTCCGGCAGTACGACTGTGAGACCCAGAATGTAGCTGCGAGTTACGCCGTATTTCAGGCAGCGTGGACCGCCGGCGTTGGTGGCGATGTTTCCGCCGATACTGCAATCCTTGAG
>CAXNGJ010000002.1:0-16725 GCA_964201895.1 Terrimicrobiaceae bacterium | reverse complement strand
GGCGATTACTTGCGCATCCTCGGAGTGGACCCTTTCACCGGTTCCAACTTGAGGGTTTTCGAACTCATCGACCCGGCAGGCGCTCCGCTCGATTTGGAAATGTGGCTGCGGGAGCCGGATGTCATTGCACTGCCTCCCGGCCGTGAACTACCTAAGGAATTTCGTGTTCTGGCCGCCGGTCGTTCCGTGACCTTGCGACATGGATTTGATCTGAAGACAGACGATGCCGCTGTGGCATCCGATCCCCGCATTGCCGCGATGGATATTGGTTGGGCGCAGCAGTTGCTCGACCTGGGCGGACGCCTTACCTCCATTCAGATTCGCGTGGAGGATCCGCTGGCGATGGATGTCGTCATCGCCACCCTTCGTGGAATTGCTCCTCCGGATGCGTTCATCGGCCCTCCCTCCCGGCGGGGCGCGGAGACCGAGCTCATGCTGGCTGCCTTTCAACTCAACCTGACCGCCCTGAGCCTCGTTTCCATGGTTGTGGGCGTTTATCTCATCTACAACAGCCTCTCTGCGGCCGTCGTCCGCAGGCGTCATGAAATCGGCATCCTTCGCGCAAATGGGGCCACCAAGTTCGAAGTGATGGCGCTTTTTCTCGGAGAGGGCCTCTGCTGCGGATTTCTGGGAACGCTGCTCGGCCTTTTGCTGGCAGGCCCCTTGGCCGCGATCCTTGCCGCGCCGGTGAGCCAAACGGTTTCCTCCCTCTATGCGCTGGTCACGATTGAGCGTCCTGTTCTCACTCCCGGTCAAGTGCTGCTGGCCTTTGCCGCCGGCCTCGGAGCCTCGGTCATCGCCGCCTGGCGTCCCGCATCGGAAGCGGCGGCCTGCGACCCGGCCCTCGTGATTCGCCCGGGCTCGCAGGGAGATACGTTCTCCCATGAATCCCGCCACTGGGGAACCTGGGGCGTCATTTGTCTTTTCCTCTCGGCAGGACTTTCCTGGGGCGCGCTCCATGGCGGGGGAAAATTTCTCGGGTTTGCCTCCGTGGGCTTGCTGATAGCCGGTTTTTCGCTGCTCGTGCCGACGGTGGTGAATCTCTTTGTTCGGCACGTTCACGGGCCGGGCTGGATGATCCGCCTTGCGGCACAGCACCTCGGACGCTCCTTGCATCGCAATGCCGTCACCATCGCCGCACTGGCTGTGGCTGTGGCCATGACGGTGAGTGTTTCCGTGATGATCCACTCCTTCCGCGCCAGTGTGACCTCCTGGCTTGGCAACACGCTTGTCGCCGATCTTTTCATCGCCCCCGCCGCCAATGAAATTGCAGGTCTTCAGAGTTTCCTGCCATCCGCTGCCGTCGAATGGGTGCAGCGCGATTCCCGTGTGAAAGAACTTGCCACCTTTCGCGAAATGCCGGTGCCCTGGGGCGAAAAGAGTGCCAATCTCGCGATCATTGAGGGTAGCGCGCGCGGCGAATTGGATTTCGTCGCCGGTCCACCCGATTCCCGCTTCCTATTTCATCAAGCGGGCATGGTTGCCGTCTCGGAGAGCTTTGCCAACCGCCATGGCACGAAGCCCGGAGACGTGCTCGAGTTTTCCTCGCCCAAGGGGCCGGCTGCATTTCGGGTTGTTGGAGTGATCAAGGATTTCACGCGGGACAGCGGGCTGGTGATGATCGATCGCCCCAATTTCCGCCAATTCTGGAATGATGAACGCCTCCACTCGCTGTCGATCAGTCTGCGCGATCACTCGGCCGCAGCGGCAGTCGCCGAGGATTTTCGAGTCGCCTTCGGGCGCGCGGGAGAGTTCTCGATTTATACGAATTCCGACCTTCGCCGCCGCGTGATGGAAATTTTCGACCAGACTTTCGCCGTCACTTCGGTCCTGAGGGCGATTGCCGTGGTCGTGGCCATCGCGGGCGTCCTGCTCTCGCTGACCACCCTCGTCGTCGAGCGCGAGCGCGAAATCGGCATCCTCCGCTCTCAAGGCGCCTCTTGCGCCCAAGTGAGAGGGCTCATCCTCTCCGAAGCCGCCATGATCGGGCTCCTTGCTGCCGTCGTTGGCCTCCTGTGTGGCGCTTCCATGGCCATGGTGCTCACTTGGGTCATCAACAAAGCCTTCTTCGGCTGGAGCATCGAACTCCGCTACCCGCTCGGCGTCCTCCTCTCCACCCCTCTCTGGATTATCCCTGCCGCCCTCTTCGCCGCCTGGCTCCCCGCTCGCCGCGCCTCGCTCATTCCGCCCGCCAGAGCGCTCCGGTTCGAGTAAGGCGCTTTTATCTCTCCTCAGGTTGAGCTTTCTTGGTAATTGTCCAATGAATGAAAAATCTCTTTGTCTTTTTGACTGCTTTCTTTGGCTTCTCAATCTTCGTCTCTGCGGCTGATCCTGCAAATGCTGCTGCCGTTGTGGATTGGTCGGCTGGCTGGGTGCAAACGCCTGGAGCATGGGCGACTCTGGCGCTGCTTGTAGCGCTTGAGTTGGTGCTTGGAATCGACAACATCCTGGTCATCACCTTGGTGGTAGCGCGGATTAATCCAGCATTGAGAGACAAAGCTCGGAATATCGGTCTGCTTCTGGCGCTTGTTCTGCGCCTCGTTGCGCTATGTGGAGCGAGCCTGCTGATCCTCATGACGGACCCTGTTCTCTCGCTTGCGGGGTTCAATCTCTCGGTGAAAGACCTCATCCTGTTGGCTGGCGGGCTTTTTCTGACTTGGAAGGCCGTGAAGGAAATCCACCACTGCGTGGAACATCCCACTTCGGGCGAAGGCACAGGTGTTGGCGGCGCTGTGACGGCAACTTTCGCATCGGCCATTCTGCAGATTGTCCTTTTGGATGCGGTTTTCTCGATTGATTCAGTGATTACGGCTGTGGGTCTGACATCCCACATGCAGGTGATCATACTGGCGGTGCTGGTTTCCTTCGGTGGCGTGCTGGCCTTTGCCAAACCCATCGGCGAGTTTGTCGTCCGTCACGCCGCTCTGAAAATCTTGGCTCTCTCTTTTCTGGTCTGTATCGGAATGACGCTGATTCTGGAGGGCCTGCACAAGCATGTGGACAAGGAATATCTCTACCTGCCGATGGGGTTCGCCCTGCTGGTCGAGTTGTTGCAAATGCGCGCGAGCCGGAATGCGACCCGCCATCCATAATGCCGGGCGATTTCATTTGCCTTGATTTAGACCGCCGAGCATAACACCGCGATGAGCGAGTTTATTGATTTTTTCCTGCACGCCGAAAAGCATCTCGAGTGGTTTATCAAAAACTACGATGTGTGGATTTACGCCCTGCTTTTCGCCATCATTTTTTGTGAGACCGGCCTCATCGTGACGCCGTTTCTGCCGGGAGATTCCCTGCTTTTTGCCGTCGGAGCCCTGGCTGGCAAAGGTCTCATCGATTGGAAAATCATCACCCCCCTGCTGCTGGTGGCGGCCATTGTCGGCGATGGCGTGAACTACGCGATCGGAAAATGGCTGGGACCAAAGGTCTTTCATTATGAATCCAACCGCTTTCTCAATAAAGCGCACCTCATGAAGGCCCACGCCTTCTATGAAAAATACGGTGGACGCGCCATCATTCTGGCCCGCTTCGTTCCCATCGTTCGCACCTTCGCTCCCTTCGTCGCCGGCGTCGGCTCGATGACCTACTCCAAATTTGCCTTCTACAATGTGACCGGAGCGATCCTCTGGATCGGAATCTTCCTCGGCGGCGGCTACTACTTCGGAGGACTCGAGATCGTGCAGAAAAACATGAAGCTCGTGATCCTCGGAATCATCGTCGTTTCAGTCCTGCCAATCGCATGGGAATTCTTCAAAGCCTGGCTCGACAAACGCCGCGAGAACTCGGCGTAGGCGGAAATTTTAGACAAAATTTACAGGATGCAGCAGGGGCTTTTTTCTTGGCTGCCTTCACTCTTGCTGAGGCTCAATTCGCGGGAAGAGAGGGACGGGTTCGCCGAGTTGGTGGCCCTCCGGGAGAGCGCCCCATGCGGTGGCGGCGAGGGAAGCCTCACCCTGCCAGTTGAGCTGGGTGCGTATGGCATCCGCTTCGCGGGGGATGATCGGGGACATGAGGATCGAGATGATGCGCAGGGACTCGGAGAGCGTGTAGAGGACCTCGTCGAGTTTATCGGATTGGGCCGGGTCTTTGGCGAGTTTCCACGGAGCGGTTTCCTCGACATACGCATTGCAGCGGGTCACGATCTCCATCGCAGCCTCGATGGCGGCTTGGATTTGGTAGGAGGACATCGCCGCGTCGTAGGCGGCTGTTTTTTCCTGAACGAAGGTGGCGAGCGGTGAGTCCATGCGGCGTAGGATGCCGCTGCGGTAGCGTTTCGCCATGCTGAGTGTGCGGTTCAGCAGGTTGCCGAGGCTGTTGGCGAGCTCGGCGTTGTAGCGCTGCTCGAGTCGCTCGATGCTGAAGTCCGCATCGCGTCCGGTGGAGATGTCGCTGAGCAGGTAATATCTGACGGCGGCTTGGCCATAGCGGGCCACGAGGACTTCAGGATCGATGCTATTTCCAAGGCTTTTGCTCATCTTGGCACCGGAGATGTTCCACCATCCATGGACAAGCAGCGTGGGCATCTCGGCGTCGGTGAAGCCGAGGGCGCGGAGCATGATCATCCAGTAAATGCCGTGGGGCGGGATGAGGATGTCCTTGCCGATGACATGCAGGGCGGGCCAGCGGGATTTGAAAAGGCTGAGATCGGCTCCCGGCTTGGCGTCGTAGCCGGCAAAGCTGATGTAGTTCGAGAGTGCGTCGAACCAGACATAGGTCACAAAGGCGGGATCAAATGGAAGCTCAATGCCCCAGGTGAGACGGGATTTTGGGCGGGAAATGCAGAGGTCGCCGGTGAGTTTCTCTACGGCGTTTCGCAGCTCGGCGACGCGGAAATCGGGGGCGACGAGAGGATTCCCCGCTTGTGTGCGGGAGTCGATGAGATGGAGGAGCCAGTCGCGGTGCTCGGCAAGTTTGAAGTAGTAATTTTCCTCTTCGATCAGGACGACCTCGCCCCACTCGGGGCCGAACTCACCGTCTGGGCCGCGCTCTTTTTCTGTGAGGAACTGCTCCTGGCGCACGCTGTAATAGCCACTCTGCGTGGCCTTGTAGAATTGGCCTTCATCCCAGAGTCGCTGGAGCATGCCTTGCACGCAGGATTTGTGCAGGTTCTCCACGGTGGCAGCCCAGGCATCTTGGCTGAGGTCGAGTTTTTTCCAGAGTTCCACGAAGAGGGAGGTGATTTCGGCAACAAATTCCGCCGGCTCGACTCCGCGTTTCTGGGCGGATTGCTGCACCTTCTGTCCGTGCTGGTCCACGCCTGTGAGGAAGAACACATCGCGTCCTGCGAGGCGTTGGTGGCGGGCGATGGCGTCGGCGAGGACCTTCTCATAGGCATGGCCGATGTGCGGCGCGCCATTGGTATAGTCGATCGCGGTGGTGATGAAGAATGTGTTCGGCATGGTGTGTCAGGAATCGGTTTTGATTTTTCCGCCCCAGGAGAGGATGCGCGCCTTGCCGCCTGCGGCTTCGGCCTCCTTGATCTGGTTGTTGCGGACATGGAAGAGTGAGAGACTGGACCAGGCCAGCATGTCTTGCGGACGGAGCTTCACGGCTTGAAGCCCAGCTTCGACGGCCTCGGCGTTGCGGCCGTTTTTCATCAGCGACATGCCGAGCGCGTGCCAGCCCTCGAAAAAATCCGCATCCATCTCGACACAACGGCGGTATTTCTCGATCGCCGCCTCCAAATCGCCCACGGCAATGTCGCCCGTGGCGTCGTCGAAAATCTCCTCAATCTTATGATCCATTAGCCTTGGCGGCCTGCCGGCATGGTGATGCGCGCGGCTTCGCGGCTCACACGCAGCCACTCCATGAAGAGCAGATCGCGTTTGTTGCGGAGCAGGCTTTCGCGAATCTGTGACTCCCGGGCACCAAAGGCCATTTGATCGACTGGACCTCGGGTCTGAAGCTGCGCGACGAAAGCGCCCCAGGGGGCTCCTTCGAGGTTTGAAATCTCACCTTCCTTGAGCAGGAGTGTGGAGCCCGCGATGGCTTGGTTTTCGGGGGATGTCGATTCGGCGGCGGCTACGACATTTTTGATTTCCTCGACTTTGAGGTTCTGCGCGGATGCTGCTTCGGCGAACGATTTTCCTCCGGCCACGGCAGCGCGAAGTGCGTTCGCTGCGGATGTCGTATCGGCGGTGAAAATCTGCTCGGCCTTCTGCGCGCGGAGTTGAGCCTCGATGCGCGGACGGGCCTCGCCAAGGGTGAGGGGACGGGCTGCATTCAAGGCGGTGACTTCGATGATGTAGAAGGCATCTCCCGACTGGATCACATCGCTTGTGGCGCCGACCTTGGGAAGAAGGAATGAGGCGCGGGCTATGTCGGACATGGTGTCGGCATCAAGCATGGAGGATGGCTGGGCTGGATTCCCCGTGCGGTCGAAGGCGGTGAGTTTGACGATCTTTGCGCCGGCCTTTGCGGCGAGTTGTTCGAGGGATGATCCGGCTTGTGCGACGGAATCTGTAATCTCGCTGGCGGCGTTCGCGAGCTTCTGCAGGGCGTCGACCTTTTCCTTGCCCTCGAGCTTGGAGTCGGCTGGAAGCTCAAAAACCAGGCAACGCGCCTCGCGTGTCTCGTCCGTCACGAGCGCGGCCTGGTTCTGCTGGTGGATTGCGGCGACTTCCTCCGGCGTGATCTGAATTTTTTCAGCGTCCTGCTTGCGCTCGAACTTTACCAAGCTGGCTGTGACAGGTTGGAAAGCCCGCGCCATCGCTTGCAGCTCGCCTTCGCCGATGGAGGCCGGGGCTTCCACGATTTTGCTCAGAGCTTCGAGTCGGAGGGAGTCGCGAATCACGTCTTCAAGCTGACGCTCCGTAAATCCACGCGGCGCCAGTTGCTGGCTCACGAACTGGCTGTATTTCTGGGGATCGAATTGCCCGGCGGCTTGAAAAATCGGAATCTGCTTGATGCGATTTGCAACTTGGTCATCCGTGGGCTCGATGCCAAGCTCGCGCGACTCATGCTGAAGCACCAGAAGGTTCCAGACAAACTCTGTCAGCGCCCGATCTTGATCTTGAGAGGTTCCCCCAAGTTTTTGCAGAAGCTCGAACTGCCCGAGCGCGAGCGTGAGTTGGTAGTTTTTGACCTGACGGTCGATCGCAAGGGGTGTCATGGACTTTCCGTAAATTGTCGGGTTCTTAATCGTGGCCAACTCGTCGAGTTGGGTCGTATTGTAGAGGAAAATAAATGCTACGATCGTCAAAACGGCCACCACCAGCATCAGGACCCGTTGATTTTTTCTGAGAACTTGAATCATAAAATTTGATGAAAATATTGATTAATGAGCGGGAAGTTATTAGATGTTCACGCCAATGAAAGCAAGTATCCCCCGTTTTTGGTTCGTGGCCGCTGCTCTTCTTGTGGCTCCCTTTTCCCTGGTGAAGGCGCAGGATGTCATCGTTCAAAAGGACGGTCAGCGGCGCGAAGGCGAGATCACAGGATTCAAGGCCGATGCTAAGGGCGATGCCATTCGCATCAAGGTCGGGCCAGTCGAAACAGTCGTTCCAATAGCGAATGTCCAATCTGTGGAAAAAGCCGCGCCTGCCGACTTCGAGGCGGCAAGCGAACTGTGGCGCGCGGGAAACGCCGGCGGTGCGCTGGCCAAGCTCGAGCCGCTCACACAAAAGTTTAGCGGCCTCCCCACGCCATGGGCGGAGAGGGCAACCTCCCTGCTCCCCGAGTTGTATATTTCCCAAGGTCGTGCTGCCGACGCGGAGACGGCATTCAAAAATTTCCAAAAACTTTACCCTGGCGCAGGGTCCTCCTCCGAGCTGTTGCTAGCCCGGCTCGCGATGGCCAAGAAGGATTTCGTCACCGCTCGCTCGAAGCTCACGCCGATCGTCGAGGCTGCCAAGAAGACGAAGCTGCCAGCTGGAACCGATGCCGTGGCCATGAGCCAAGCCCTCTGCCTCATGGGTGAAATTCAGGAAGGCGCGGGTGAAAAATCCGAGGCCCTCGGGAATTATCTTCTTGTCACAACTATCTTCAAAAACGATCCATCTTCCGCAACTCGAGCCGCAACCCGCGCCGAGGCCCTCGAAATAGAAAAAGTCATCGTTCCCTGAATTTCCCAACTCCGCTTATAACCATGCAAAAAATAAATTCAGTCATCCATCGCATCCTCCCGCTCTTCCTCCTGCTGGCATCTGGTTCCCTGACCCATGCCGCTGACAAGCCGCCAGATCAAATGAGCATCCTAGAGACCATCCTCCACGGTGGTCCGCTGATCGTGATGATCTGGATATGTATTTTGGGCACATCCATGGTCTTGGTGACATTTTCGATCCAGCTCTTCATGGTCTTGCGTGCTGAAAACCTCGCGCCTAAAGCCCTTATGGAATCGCTGAATTCCACCATCCAAGCTGGAAATTACCAAGAGGCTTGGGAAACCTGCAAAGCGAACAAGGCTTATGTGGCCAAAGTTCTCCAAGGCGCCCTCGAGCGTCTGGGTCGCGGTCAGGATGCCGTGCAAGTTGCCCTCATTGAGTACGGACTGCGTCAAGCCCAGCCGATCAAAACAAAAATCAGTTACATTTCAGTCATCGGAGTTATTGCTCCCATGATCGGGCTGCTCGGAACGGTTATCGGAATGATGGGCGCCTTCGCCGTTCTCGGTTCCTCTGGCGTGGCCGACCCGCGAGGCCTTGCCCTCCGGATCGGTGAGGTGCTCATGGCGACGGCCAGCGGTCTCTTCATCGCCATCCCAGCCTTCATTTTTTATTATTACTTCCGCAACCTGACCACGATCGTGGTTGGTCTCGCGGATGACAAACTCCAGCAGCTCATGCTTGATGTGCCCTACGAGGAGCTGCACGGAATCATCATTGGCGAGGGAGCGGATAGCTCCTACACGCCTCCGGTCGGGCATTCTGGCGCCTCTCAAAATATCGGCGCAGCTGCCGAAGCGAACTGCCCGGTTTGCAATGGCGCGATCTCTGTTGGAAAAACCCCTTGCCCTCATTGCGGATCGCCTATTGATTGGGGAACATAATCTCTTAAAAAATGTCCGATGCAGCCAATCCCCGCGGAAAGAAAAAAGCCGTCCGCAAGCCAGAACACGAGCCTGAGCCCGAGTTCCAGATCGCTCCCATGATTGATATTCTTTTGGTCTTGCTGGTGTTCTTCATGTCCATCAGCACGACGGAAGTGTTGCAGTCGAACAAGGAAATCAACCTTCCCATCGCCAAGGAGGCCAAGGAGGCCAAGGACAATCCTGGTCAGGTTATCATCAATGTGACCTACACAGCCATCAATGGCACGACAGCCATCGAGGTGGATCAAAAAGATTACGCCATGCCAGCCGAAATCGTGCCCCTCCTCCAAAACAAGGTAACCGCCAATCCGCTCGTTCGCGTTCTCATTCGAGCCGACCGCGAGGTCCGCTATGACTATGTCCGGAAAATTCTTGAGGCCGTTGGACAATCCGGTGTGGGTAATGTGACTTTCTCCGTAGTCGATAAAGACGTCAACGCCCCAGCCGCATCCTAAAAAATCCCCTTATGCAAACCGACATGCAAATCATTCAAAATCTCTCAACCGGAGTGCTGTTTTAAGCCATGGGTGGAGGTGGTGTATCCGAAGATGGAGATCCGGGCTTTCAAATCGCCCCGATGGTCGATGTGGTATTCGTGCTTTTGCTGTTCTTTATGGCGTCAGCGGGATCTCAAGTTATTGAAAAAGAGCTAAATATCAGTCTTCCCAGTGGGCGCTCCGCCAGTTCTGCCGGAGCCCTTCCCTCGACGCCAATCATCATCGACATTCTACCCGACGGAAAAGTCCAGATGAATAACAAAGTTTATGATTCTCCGCAGAGCCGTGAATTGCCCGAACTGCGGACCTGGCTCAAAGAGACGATTGCAAAGTTTGGTGACAAGGACCCCGTGATTCTCCGGCCGGATCCCATGACGAAGCATGAGCGTGTCATGGATGTGCTCAACGCGGCCTCCGCGTCCGGCGTCACTAAACTCTCTTTCAGCTGACGCTCGGCCGTGCGCGGCGCAAGGCATTCTTCGAACTCTCGCCGAAGAGTTCTTGTCGTATTATTTTTTTGTGCGCTGCTCGCATGCGCTGCGGTGTTCCTTTCCATCCAGATCGGACACTTCGTGCACAGTACGGAGTTTTCCCGTTTCATAGCCTCCCGTGCCGGAGAGGCTTTGAAAGCGGAGGCCACGCTCCACCCTTTGCGCTGGGATGGCGATTCCGCGCTCAGTGAGAGTTTGACGATCATTGGCAGCAAGTCGGCCTCGTTGGATCGATTAGAAGCCAAAGTTCTGTCTGCCCAATGGAACTGGCGCGCCCTGCTCTCGGGGGCTTGGAAAATCGAAAATATCGACATTCAGGCCCTCTCAGCCGCATTCAAGATGAAAACCGAAGCCGCACCCGATGCCGCATCTCGTGACGATCCCAAGAACCCGGCGGCCTCATCATTCCTCGCCTCGTGGCTTCCCTCTCGCTTCGAACTCGGGGGCTTTGATGTGCGGAAGGCCGATCTGCGTTTCGGGGAAATTCAAAGCACCGGGCAGGCTCTCACAGTTCAACCTGTTGACGGGGGATACAACATCGAGGCAAGGGGAGGTTCTCTGTCCATTCCCGGGTGGCCGTCCTTGGCGCATGCGCAGAGTCGCATTCGCGAGCGTGAAGGCATCTACTACCTCGACGATGCCCGCTTTTTTCTTCCTGGTGCCGGATCGGTTGTGGCGTCCGGAAATTCCGGCGCGAAAGCACGGCTGACGCTCGTCTGGGACGGCGTGCCGGTCGCCGTGCTTCCTGTTCCCAACTTGGCAAAATACCTCGACGGCAAAAGTCAGGGGCAGGCCACTCTCGATGCCCAAGGCGTCTGGCGTGGCAACATTAGCTTCACAGGTGCCCGCCTCCACAATCTGCCCCTCTTAAAAAATGCAGCCGCTTTTCTTCGCGATTCCTCTTGGAGCAATCCCTCGCTACAGAAACTCAGCGCCGACTTCGAATGGTCTGAGGGAAACCTCACGCTCACAAACCTCGCGATCGAATCCGCAGACCTTGCCCGCATCGAGGGCAACGTGCGCATGGCTCACGACAGCACTATCTCTGGGCAACTCGAATTGGGTCTTGATCTCAAAACTCTGAAATTGCTCCCCGGCGCGAGGGAGACAGTCTTTACCACCTCGCGCAATGGCTGGTATTGGTGCCCTGTTCAACTCGGAGGCACAGTGTCCAATCCCGGGGAGGACCTCTCTCCCCGCCTTGCCGCATGCGTCGCCGGTGCTGTTCTGCTGAACGAGAGTGGCAAGGTGCTTGACGCCGTTCCCTCCACCGCCATCGATACCGCCAAGGAACTCATCAATTTTTTCACGCCCCTTCTGCCATGAGGTCATCCTTTGGATATGGCCAAAAATTTGGACGATCGTCCAAATTTTTGGTCGAACCGGCTGGCCTGACTTTCGTCAAAACGCGAAATCCTACTTTTTCGATCTTCACTTTCGCTCTGTGCTCCCCGTGCCATCCGTGGTTAATTTTGCGGGAGTTGAAAGAGTTTTCCTGCACGGCCCCATGAAAAATCCACCTGTTGTTTTGACGATTGCCGGATCGGATAATTCCTGTGGAGCGGGTGCGCAGGCTGATCTTAAGACGATCACGGCGCTTGGAGGTTATGCGCAAACCGCTATTACCTGTGTCGTAGCCGAGGTTCCCGGCAGGGTGGAGGCGATTCAGTCGGTGCGTCCGGATCTTGTCGCGGCGCAGATTCGATTGAGTTTCGAAGCGTTTCCCGTGGCTGCTGTGAAGACCGGTATGTTGTTTTCCACGCCTATTATTCGCGCAGTGGCGTCGACTTTGGCTGCCTGCAAAAAACTTCCACCCATTGTGGTCGATCCCGTCATGGTCGCATCCAGTGGCGATCCCTTGCTGAAGGCCTCGGCTGTGAAGGCCTATCAGGACTTGATTTTTCCCTTGGCGGTTTTGGTGACCCCGAATCTTGACGAGTTGCGAATCCTCTCGGGCATGCCGTGCCGCGATCTGGATGGAATCAAGGCCGCAGGCGAAAGGCTCGTCGCCCGGCATGGTTGCGCCTTTTTGCTGAAGGGGGGGCATCTTCGCGCAAAGTCAGCGACGGATATTTTGGCCACGCGGGATGGGTTTGAATCATTCGTTGCTCCGTTCCGCCGGAACATCGACGCCCACGGCACGGGCTGCACTTTTTCTGCGGCGATAGCGACTTTTCTCTCAGCCGGATTGTCGCTCTCCGAATCGGTCGGCCATGCAAAAGGATACATCACGCATGCGATTGAAGAGCATTTGTGCTGGAAGCAAACGACCGCGCTGGAGCACCGCACGCTGCGGGTTCATCTGCCCGGCATGGATTGAAGCACGACGCCTTTGAGGTATTCGGTTTCTGGCAGCCCCAGCAGCACGGGGTGGTCGAGCGGTTGGCCGATGCGGCGCACGAGTCTCATATTGCGTTTCGCGTCGTGAAGCCCCTCAGCGATTCCGCCCTCGAACTCATGGGACGCGACATGGTGCGAGCAGGAGAACGAGACGAGCAGGCCATTTTTGGAAAGCAATGTGGCCGCCCGCGCGTGAAGGTCGCGGTAGCCTCGCAGGGCCTCGGCGATTTTGCCCCGCGCTTTGGTGAAGGAGGGCGGGTCGAGGATGATGAGATCGTATTCGGGTTTGTCGGGACGGCGGAGGAAATCAAAAACATCCGCCTGTCTGGTTTCCACCGGAAGTCCATTGCGCGCCGCGTTGGCGCGGAGGCGTGCCGAGCTTTCGGTGCCGGATTCCACAGCGGTGACATGGGCTGCCCCTGCTTTGGCGCAGGCGAGGGCGAAGCCGCCTTGGTTGGAAAAGCAGTCCAGAACGGTCAGCCCGCCGGAAAGAGCCGCCACGATGCCGTAGGACTCGATCTGGTCGAGGTAAAGGCCGGTTTTGTGACCCCCGAGGGGATCGACAAGGAATCGCACACCTGCGGTTTCGACTTCCACCTCGCCGGGATTTTCCCCGGTCAAAATGCCTGTGACCGACGGCAAGCCTTCGGCGGTGCGTACAGGGGCATCGTTCCGCTCGATGACACATGCGGCGCCGGTTTTCTCCATGAGTATGGCGGCGATGGTTTTCTTGTGCCGATCCATGCCGACGGTGAGTGTTTGGAGCACCACCACATTTGCATAGCGGTCGGCAATGATGCCGGGGAGTCCATCGCTTTCGCTCCAGATCAGACGCCCTAAGTCGCTGCGGCAGCCCATGCGCTGGCGGTATTCGAGGGCCTGCTCGATGCGGCGGCGGAAAAAATCCGCATCCAGGTCCTGCCTCCGCCGAGAGAACCGCCTCACAACAATTTGCGAGCGGGAGTTGTAGATGCCAACGCCAAGCAGGTGGTCGCGGCCATCCTTGATGGAAACGACATCACCATCCGCCGGTGCGCCGAAGGATTTTTGAATCTCGCTGGCATAGACCCAGTCATGCCCATGCAAAATCCGCGAACGCGGACGAACAATCACGCCGCTCATGAGTTGGCCTCCTCTTGGCTTAAAAATTCCCACTTCGCAAAAGTCGCCGCCTGTCCGGTATAATTGCCATGGGCATCGGTGACATTCCAAACCGTGGCTTGGGCGATTCGGAACCGGCGCCCTTTGCTCGAGATGCGAATGCCCGAGTAGTCGTCGATAAATCCCCGCTCCCTGACACGCCGCAGAAATTCCGCCCGCTCGTCGCGGTGCATCGGTTCCGCTGTGAGTCGCGATGGCGTGCGTGTGAGCGTATCCCAATCCATTTCCCAGAGATCCAGCGCCATCTTGTTGCCGTAGTTCAAAATCTGATCGCCTTCCGCATCTCCTGAGACCACTGCAAACGGTGCCTCAAAAAGCCTCCGCGCCTCGCGAGGTGCATCGCCGCAGGGTTCGATCAAGTGGCGTCCGGTCCACTGATTGTAGGTGCGCAGCAAATCCGTGCCGTGGGTTTCTAGAAAATCCATCGTGCGAGGCTATCCGCTTCGAAGCCCTCTGACGACGGATTTTCCGATGCCGGGCTTGTCTCGGCGCAAGTGATGCGTTCTGATGCCCGCCATGAAAAAACAACTCCGCGATGTTCCCGGTGGTCCTCCGGCTCTTGGTCCTTACTCTCTCGGCGTCGTGGCCGAGGGGAAATTTGTCTTCGTCTCCGGCATGACTCCATGGGATCCCTCGACTGGAAAAATCGAGCGCGGATCGATCGCGCGCCAGACCGAACTCGTCCTTGAGAATATCAAAAAGGTTCTGGCTGCCGCCGGAGCGGGATTTGAAAATGTCGTCAGCACCCGGGTCTATCTCTCCGACCTCTCGAAGGAAAATTTCCAAGAGATGAATGCGGTCTATGCCCGTTACTTTGGGGAGTCCGTGCCGGCCCGCGCCACAATCGGGGCACAACTTCCGGGCGACTTCGATGTTGAGATCGAATGCGTGGCAAATCTTTTGGATTGACGCTTTGGTTTCCGCCCGTAGCATCTCCCCTCCAATTTTGAGATTATGAAACGCACTTATCAGCCTTCCAAGCGCACGCGCAAGCAGCAGTTCGGTTTCCGCGCTCGTATGAAGACCAAATCCGGTCGGGCCATCCTGAACCGTCGCCGCCGCCATGGCCGCAAACGCCTGCTTCCAAAAGGTGTCGAGGTCCACTTCGCAAGACACACCGAAGCCTGATCCAGCCGGCCAGCGTTTTCCTAAAACCGCCCGGCTCCGTCAGACCAGGGATTTTACAAGGGTTCGCGAGTACGGGAAATCATCCCAAGCCCGCCTCATTCGTATCGGTCTCCTCCGCACAGGCGGAGACGCCACAGCCAAGGTTGGCATCATTACCTCGCGCCGCGTTGGCGGTGCTGTCATTCGTAACAAGGTGCGTCGCCGTCTGCGGGAAATTCTCAAGTCCTGTATTGGCCAAATCCCGCCCGGATTTCTCGTGGTGATCGTTGCCAAGTCGGCCGCTGCCGAGGCCCCCTTCGAACAATTAAAAGCGGAATGGTTGCTTCTTGCCCGCCGACTTTCTATTTTGCCGCCTCTCGAATGAAACACCTGCTCATCGCTCTGATCCGCTGCTACCAGCTTGCGGTCTCTCCGTTTCTGCAGGTGATCTGCGGTCCGGGTTGCGGTTGCCGTTTCGAACCCTCCTGTTCCCGGTATTTCATTTCAGCCCTCCAGAATCACGGAACCCTTCGTGGCACGCTTCTCGGCTTTCGTCGAATCGGGCGTTGCCACCCTTGGGGCGGTTGTGGTTATGACCCCGTGCCGCCAGCATTCAAACCTCTCTCACCTATAAATTAATGGACCGTAAATCCTGGATCGCCATCATTCTCTCAGTCACCGGACTCTTCGCCTGGCAGTGGTATGTCAGTAAATACTACAAGCCGGAAGCCCAGTCAGCAGCTTCGCCTTCCGCACCGGGTGCCACGCCATCCCCCGCAGTGGCCACAGCACCAGCAGCCACGCCGCTTCCTGCCGTCCAGCAACCTCCCTCCATGTCGGCCCGCGCCGAGAGCCTCTCCACGAACAGCACAGAGTTTGTTTTCAATAACGACGCCGGCGGCATTGAGCAGGTCATCCTGCGCATGCACCTTGGAGAGAATCATGACAATGTCGCTTTGAACCGCAGCCGCACGATGCCCATCGGTGCTTTCGGGTTCAACCCCGGCGAGGTGCTTGGCGGGTTTGAAATGACCGCCGACCGTGCCAAGGGCGAGGTTTTTTTTAAACGCACGCAGCCCGATGGACTTGAGATCAGCAAGCGCTTCTCGCTTCCGCCGGGTGATGGCACAAAATCTCCCTACACGGTGAATCTCGAGGTCACCTTCACTAATCCCGGAGCTGTCGCCATTCAGGTCCCTGATTTCTTCATCTCCGCTGGCGGAGCCGCTCCCATCCACATCCACGATCTCCCCATGTATACCCGCTTCGATTGGGGACATGAGACAAAAATGTCGAACATCGATGTGAATTGGTTTTCCGCCAGTTCGGTTCCCCTGATTGGAATTCCTATCCACGGCGAGCGACCACTTTACCTCGAGAGCAAGGCCGACATCCGCTGGGCGGCAGTCGCCAGCCAGTATTTTTGCACCATCGTGACTCCGCAAAGTGGTTCGCTCACAAAATCCGTTTGGGCGAAGCGCTTCGACGCTGCGAAGCTCAATGCCGCGCCGGTTTTCGGTGTTCAAGGCGGACTCATCCAAGGTGGTCTCTCGCTCGCTTCCGGCGCTCGGGAAACACGCGCCTTTCAGATTTATTCAGGCCCCAAGGAAATTCCCCGCCTGCGCGAACTCGGTCCGACACAGGACCAGGTCATGAGCTTCGGCATGTTCGGCTTCGTGAGCGAATTTCTTCTGTGGGCGATGAATCACCTCTACGTTCTGCTCGGCAACTACGCCGCTGCCATTATTGTCCTCACCCTGCTGATCAAAACCATCCTCTGGCCCGTTCAAAACAAGGCGACGAACGAGATGCGCAAGATGGCACTCCTCTCGCCAAAGATGACCGAGATGCGAGACAAATTCAAAGACGACCCGCAGAAGCTCAACGAGGAGACCATGAAGCTCTACAAGGAGTATGGCGTGAATCCCTTCAGCGGTTGCCTGCCCATGCTGATTCAGATTCCGATTTTCTTCGGCTTCTATTCGATGCTCGGCACGGCCATCGAGCTTCGCAACAGCTCGTTCTTCTGGGTCGTGGACTTGTCCCAGCCAGACACCATCGCCCATGTCATGGGCTTTCCGATCAATATCCTGCCTAT
>CAXNGJ010000001.1:0-18193 GCA_964201895.1 Terrimicrobiaceae bacterium | reverse complement strand
CTCCGAAGCGCGCGCCGGCGGCAGCAAGGCCCTGTGTGATTTCTTTAAAAAGCCCCTCGGCATCCCAATGCCAGCCGTCGGCCGTTTGCAGGCCACTGTTTGGAAATCGCGCAGCTTCCTCGATTTCGAGTCGGGATCCATCGAAATGCCCGGCCATCACACGCCCGCCTGAAGCGCCCAGATCGACAGCCAGAAAGGTTTTACGGGCGGCACTCATTCTGCCACCTCCAGGCGCACTCCCTGTGAAATGACAGCGTCGCGCACATCATCCTGCGGGGGAGAATCAGTGATCCAAAGATCCACATCGGAATTCTTGGCGAAGAAAAAACTCGAGGACAAGCCAGCTTTTGTGTGGTCGGCCAAAAGAACGACCTCCGAGGCTCTCAGAACAACCTGCCTTTTGAGTTGGGCCTGTTCTTCGGTGGCATCGCTGAGCCCGAGCGAGGGATCGAGTCCACGGCATGAGATGAAAGCGGCGTCGATGCGGTTCATTTCAAGGCCCTGCATCGCTGCCCAGCCAGTGCAGGAGAGAGAAGACTGCGCCAAGCGTCCGCCAAGAAGACACACGGTGATGTGCATTTTTTCCGCGAGGGAAAGGGCAGCTTGGAGCGAGTTCGTGATCACCGTGAGCGGCTTGTCGGGAAGAATCGCAGCCAGTTGAAGAACGGTCGTGCTGGCGTCGAAAAAAATCGTGCTCCCCTCGGCCACGCGGGTCAATGCGGAGCGGGCAATGCGCGCCTTCGCAGAGGCATTCTGCGCCATGCGCTCGCGCATGGGGAACTCGCGCCGGCTCACATCCAATCGCAATGCCCCACCGTGGGTGCGCACGAGTTGACCTTCCGTTTCCAGACGCTCGAAATCGCGGCGCACGGTTTCTTCGGTGACTCCGAGTTCGGTGGCGACCTCAGCGGTTCGCACGCTGCCTCGGGCGTTCAGACATTCGATCAATTTACGATGGCGTTCCAGAGCAAGCATTGGGTTTTTCTTTGTTTAGCAGATTTTTTATTCGACAAACAATAAAAAAACAACATAAACAAAACTAATGCCAACTACAACTCCCGCCCCAACCAACATGAAACATGTCACCATGCACTGGAATCCCGCAGACCCTGTCGCGCCGAATTCTGTGGAAGAACTCATTCACCGCTCGAACTGCCTTGGCACCGACCAGCGGATCACCAACACCGGCGGTGGCAACACCTCTTCGAAGATTTCCGAAAAAGACCCGCTGACCGGCGAGATGGTCGAAGTGATGTGGGTGAAGGGCTCGGGCGGGGACCTGCGGACCTCGAAGAAAGAAAATTTCTCCTCCCTCTACCAATCCAAACTCCTCGATCTCCAGCGCGTGTATGCAGCCCGCGCCGAGAAGGGCCTGAAATCGCCCGCCGAAGACGAAATGGTCGGCATGTTCTCGCATTGCACGTTCAACTTGAATCCGCGTCCCTCCTCGATCGATACGCCGCTCCACAGCTTCATCCCGCACGCCCATGTGGACCACACGCACCCGAACGCCGCCATTTCCGTGGCCGCCTGCGCGAAGAGCATCGAGGTGACGAAGGAAATCTACGGCGACGAGGTCGTGCATATTCCTTGGATGCGCCCCGGTTTCGAACTCGGGCTCGCCATGCAGGAAGCCTGCAAAAAACACCCGCAAGCCAAAGGCTTCATCATGGGCCAGCATGGCCTCATCAACTGGGGAAAAACCGGCCGCGCGTGCTACGAACTCACGCTGGAGCTGATCGAAAAAGCCGCCGAGCACATTGAGAAAAAGCAGGCCGAACGCGGCGGCGAGGCTGCCATTTTTGGCGCAGCCGTCCAAGCCGCCCTGCCCGAGGAGAAGCGCCGAGAGGTCTTCGCCGCCCTGCTCCCATGGCTTCGCGGTCAAGTGAGCCAAAAGAAACGCTTCATCGCCACAATCCAAGACGACGAAAAAATCCTGCGCTTTGTGAATTCGAAGGACGCCCCGCGCCTTGCGGAGCTTGGCACCAGCTGCCCCGACCATTTCCTGCGCACCAAGATCAAGCCGCTCTACATCGGCACCGCGCCGAAGGCGGATACGCCCGTGGAGGAGATCGTCGCCTCGCTAAAAACCCAACTCGTCGCCGGTCTCGAGAAATACCGCGCCGACTACGCCGCGTATTACAACGCCTGCAAGCGGGCCGATTCTCCCGCCATGCGCGACCCGAACCCGACCGTCATTCTCATCGCCGGACTCGGCATGGTGGCATTTGGAAAAGACAAATCGGAATCCCGCGTCACGGCGGAATTCTACAACTGCGCGGTGGAAGTCATGCGCGGCGCCGAGGCGATCGGCGGTTATATTTCACTCCCGGCCCAAGAAGCCTTCGACATCGAATACTGGGCTCTTGAGGAGGCCAAGCTCCGCCGCATGCCCGCCGACAAGGAGCTCGCGGGCCGTGTTGTGGTGGTGATCGGTGCCGGCAGCGGCATCGGACGCGAAACCGCTCTGCGCCTGGTTCGCGAGGGTGCGCACATCGTCTGCGTCGATCTCAACCAAGCGGCGGCACAAGCCACGGCGGATGAAATCCTCGCCAAAACCGGTCTCGGAATCGGCGTCGCCGGAACCGGCATCTCCGGCTGCGGATCGGCCATCGCCCTGCAAGCGGATGTGACCAAGCGCGACAGCATCCGCGCCATGCTCAATCAAGTCATCCTCGCCTACGGTGGATTTGATTCGATCGCCGTCACAGCCGGCATTTTTGTGCCGAGCGACACGACCGGCCACATCCCCGACGACAAGTGGGCGCTTACCTTCAATATCAACGTTACTGGCAGCTACCTCGTCGCCGACGAAGCCGCAAAGGACTTCAAAGCCCAAGGCCTGCGCGGGTCGATGGTCCTCACCACGAGCGCCAACGCCGCCGTAGCCAAAAAAGGCAGCGTCGCCTACGACACCTCAAAGGCCGCCGCCAACCACCTCGTGCGCGAACTCGCCATGGAACTCGCCCCGCTCGTGCGCGTCAACGGCGTAGCCCCGGCCACAGTCGTTCAAGGCAGCGCCATGTTCCCGCGCGACCGCGTCATCGGCTCGCTCGCAAAATATGGCATTGCTTACACCGACGACGAAGCCACCGATTCGCTCACAACCAAGCTCGCGCAATTCTACGCCGACCGCACACTCACCCGCTCGCCGATCACCCCGGCCGACCAGGCAGAAGCCTACTTCCTTCTCATCGCCGATAGACTGTCCAAAACAACCGGTCAGATCGTGACGGTGGATGGCGGCTTGCACGAAGCCTTCCTGCGTTAATCCCAAGGAAAAATCCCAACCCGAAAAGGCAGGGCAGCGATGCCCTGCCTTTTTCGCATCGCGATGATCAGTGTGGCGCACCTGCACGCCGTTGCGTTAGTTTTGCACAAATCCCATGTCTAAACCTGCCAAGCTTCCCTTCCCGCAACTGGTGCGGGCGTTTTGGAAACCCTATCTGCGTTTGCTCAGCTACATGACGCCCTACCGGAAGCAGTTTTTCATGGGCATCATTTTTGGAGTGCTTGCGGGCATCGTGAGCGGATCTCTCACGCTGGTCATCCTCAAGGCCGGTGAATCGATTGGGGTGAAAATGGACAAGGCGGCACTTATCCCGGGAGCGGTTTCAAACGACGGGCCAGGCATCGGGGGAGTCATTTGGATGAGCCTGCTCATCCCGCTGGTGATGGTCTTGCGGGGACTTTTTTCCTATCTGAATGTCTATTATTTGGCGTGGGTCAGTCTGCGCGTCCTTCGAGACATCCGGACCCAGCTTTTTTCCCACCTGATGTCGCAGTCTCTGGATTTCTTCAACCGGGAAAAATCCGGCAAGCTCATGTCGCGCGTGATGAGTGACACACGCGTCACGCAAAATGCCCTCACCTCGATCTCGGGGGATATCATCAAGGATCCAATTGCTATTCTCACACAAGTCGCTGTGCTTGTCGCGATTGACTGGAAGTTCAGCCTCACAACCCTGGTTCTTTTCCCGCTCTGCATTGTTCCAGTCGTTGTTTTTGGACGCAAAGTGCGTTCGGCGGGCAAGGCGGAGGAAAAAGAGGCGTCTCAAATGTCGATCATCTTGCAAGAGACTTTTGCCGGTGTGAGGGTCATCAAAAGCTTCGCGCGCGAGGGCTACCAGACCGCGCAATTTGCGAAGTCCAGCGACACCCAGTGCCGCAACAGCCTCCGCGTGCGGCGAAGTTCCGACATCGTCCAGCCTCTCATTGAGTCCGTTGCGGCCTTTGGAGTCGTTCTGGCCATGATCTATGTTTATTACAACGACATCAGCTTCATCAAATTCGCAGCCCTCTGCGGTGGCATTTTCATGCTCTACAACCCCGTAAAAAATCTCAGCCGCATCCCCATGCTCATGCAGAAGTCGATGGTCTCAGCGGAAAATGTTTTTGCCCTCATGGAGATGAAGCCAAGCATCACGGACAAGCCCGGCGCGAAGGCGCTCGAGCGCTGTGATGGCCGCATCGACTTGGAGGATGTGAGTTTCGACTACGGCACGGATAAAGCCGCCGTTCAAAATGTGACCCTCCATATCGAGCAGGGAAAAAAATACGCCTTGGTCGGAGCAAGCGGCGCGGGCAAGAGCACGATCCTCTCGCTCATCATGCGATTCTACGATCCCCAACACGGCGTGGTGCGTCTCGACGGAACCGACCTGCGCGACCTCGCCCAGCACTCGCTCCGCGAGCAAGTCGGCATGGTCACGCAGGAGACATTTTTGTTCCACGACACGATCTTTGAAAACATCCGCTACGGCAGGCTCGATGCGACCAAGGACGAAGTCATCGCCGCCGCCAAATCCGCCTTCGCCCACGACTTCATCCTGGCCCAGCCGGACGGCTACGAAACCGTCGTCGGCGACAAGGGTTGCATGCTGAGCGGTGGACAGCAGCAACGCCTGGCCATCGCCCGCGCCCTGCTCAAGAATGCCCCCGTCCTGCTCCTCGACGAGGCCACATCCGCACTCGACTCCGAAAGCGAGCGCATGGTGCAGGCCGCTCTGGAGCGCCTCTCCGAGGGCCGCACCGTTGTTGCCATCGCCCACCGCCTCTCGACCATTCTCAAATCCGACTGCATCGTCGTCATGGACCACGGTCGCATCGCCGCCACCGGTCGCCATGAGGAACTCCTCGCGAAATCCGACCTCTACCGCAGCCTCTACGAACTCCAATTCCACCACAGCGAGGGCCCAGTCCCCTCGGTGACCGTGTGATGAGTCTCCTGCCTTGGATGCGACCGGAGCACCTCTCTCCGGGCGACACCAAAAGCCTGCAAGGCGATTGGAGCGGGCTGGAATTGCACACGATCCGCTCGACAGAGGATGCATTTTTCGAAACCGCCTTCGGCGCGCTCTGGAAGGAATTCGGCGCAGCGGGCGAAATGGAGCAAGCCGGTGTTATTGCCGAGCGGATGAAATGGCATCCCTCGCAAATGCACGACGGAGCAGCCCTCCTCTACGCCATGCAACTCATCACCCACAACGGCGAGTTTGTCGCAGTGAGGGACCACACAGCCATCCTCCTCGCAAACGAGCCCGGCGCCATCGTCCACTTGTCGCATAATCTGGTTGCGCCTGCGTGGAGGCGCAGCGGAATCGCCGGCTGGCTCCGCGCCCTGCCCGTCTCGACCGCGCTGGAGGCCCTCGCGGCGGCAGGCCGTCCGATCGATGCCCCGGTCACGCTGGTCGGCGAGATGGAACATTTCGACCCTAGCCACGCCGCAACAGAAATCCGCCTCACCGCTTATGAGAAGGCCGGATACAAGATGGTGGACCCCGAGCTTGTGGACTACTGGCAACCGGACTTCCGCGACCCACAAGTTATCGACCAGGAAAACGGCCCGAAACCCATCCCCCTCTGCCTCATGCTGCGCCGCATCGGCAGGGAGCACGAGGAATTTGTCAGCGGCGCCGAGGTGCGCCAGGCCGTCAACGCCCTCTACAAAATGTATGGCCGTGGCTTTCGAAAACAGGACATGCAAGCCGTTCTCGAAACCCTCAAGACATATCCCTCAGAGGATACGCACATTCCGCTCGTCCGGCCCACAAGCGTGCCGAAGAATCCGAAGCAAGCGGGAGACCTCTCGCCTCTTTCTTTGGAGAGTCCTTAGACTTGACCTGCCCGCGTCTTGAAGGCGAGGTTAACTCTATGGGCTTAACGTGCATCGCCAATCCGATTTACGATGGTGCATTCAAAGGAACTGGGGGGCAGGGTTCATTTTCATTCAAAATCCACCTCCAAATGAGGCGACCCCATCAGATAAAACCAACACTCCGAACCTATAAATGAAATAAAATGAACCCTGACCCCCAGTTCGTTCCGTCTGCTTGATGGCATTGGCGCGAAAGACCCGTTTGTTCGGGTTAATCCAGGAACGCCCAGAGTAGTTTTTTGCTGGCTTGGTCGAGTTCTTCGGGCCGGGGGATGCGGTAGAGATCGCCAGTGATGTCACGCACGATCGATCCGCCGCCGGGGATCAGCTCCGGCCACGAATCGAGCTCGGTCTGGAATTTCCGCGCACCTGCCTTCGTTTCGACCTCCCAGACGCGAAGCTCGATGTCCTGCACGATCCGGCGGATTTTGCAGATTTCCAGGCAGCTTGCGGATGCGGCCACGGCAAGTTGCAAGGCCTGGCGCGAGCCCCCGTCCAGGTCGGTTGGATCATCCACAAGCGCGACCTCCTTGCCGTCCCGGTCGCGGAGAGAAAAATGCCGGTCTGCCGAAATCCATGGGAAGCACCGGACGGCACGGACCGGTATCCAAGCTTCGGCGGATTGGCACTGGAGGCGTCCGTCGTCTCCGGTTCGGAGTTGGGGATGAGGTTCGATCATACAGCGAAATTGGCGTGGAGTTGTTGCTGGAGGTCGTGGAGCTTGCGGTAAAGGCCGTCCGGGAGCGCGAGGAGTTCCGCGTGCGTCCCCTCCTCGACCAGCGCGCCCTCTTTGATGACCAGAAGCCTGCTGGCGCGTTGCAGCGTGGAGAGCCGGTGCGCGATCGCCACGACCGTGCGGCCCTGGACCAGCCGGTCGAGCGCCTCCTGGATATTGCGCTCGGTTTCGGTGTCCACATTGCTTGTGGCCTCGTCGAGGATGAGAATCCGCGGATCGTGAAGCACGGCGCGGGCGATCGAGATTCTCTGCCTTTCTCCGCCGGAGAGCGTGTGCCCGCGCTCGCCGACAATGGTTTCGTAGCCCAGCGGAAGACGGCAAATGAAATCGTGCGCGTTGGCCGCCCTCGCAGCCGCGATCACCCTCGAAAGATCGGCATCCGGCAACCCGTAGCGGATGTTGTCGAGAAGGGTTCCATGAAACAAAAACGGTTCCTGCTGGACCATACCCACCTGGCGACGGTAGTGCCCGGTGTCGAGGTGCTTCAAATCCACGCCATCGATACTGATCCGGCCTTCGCTGACTTCGTAGAACCGCGCGATCAGGTTGATGATCGTGCTCTTCCCGGCTCCGGACGGCCCGACGAGTCCGATCATCTCGCCGGGACGGATTTCAAAATCGATCCGGCGCAGGATCTGGCGGACGCCGTCGTATGAAAAAGAAACCTGCTCGAAGCGGATCGCGCCCTGCAGCGGATCGAGCCGGACGGCGTCCTTGCTCTCAGCAACAGGCGGTTCGGTATCGATGACTTCGAACACCCGGTGGGCGGAGCTGACCGCGCGATTCATCATCCGGGTGATCTGCCCGATGACCTCGAGCGGATAGAAGAACAGCCCCATGTAGAGGAGGAATGCGACGAACGTTCCGAGCGTGAGTGGAGGCCCCCAGATGCCGAGCACCCGCGCCAGCGCCATGGCCCAGACGGCCAGAAGGATGGCGTGAAACCCGATCATCAGAAGCGGCCAGAATGACGTCCAGCTTTGATGCACGGAGTTGAAGCTCGCGAGGGCGATGTCGTTGCGCGTGTCGAAGCGCGCCTTCTCCCGGTCCTCCTGGTTGAACGATTTGACGACCCGCATGCCGGGGATCGTGTCGGAGAGCACGGCGGTGAGGTCCGACCATTTCCGCCACGCGCGGAGAAACCGGCGGTTGATCACCTTGCCGTGAAAATAATACGCCATGAGAAACAATGGGACGGGAAGCGTCATCACAAGGCCGAGTTGCCAATCCATCCAGATCAGCATCCCGCCAAGCCCGGCGAGCATGAGGACCGAGAGCGAGGCCTCCACAACTCCGAAGGCTAAGAATTCCCAGAGCCGGTCGGTGTCGCTGCTCACGCGGGTGATCAGGCTGCCGGTCTGCTTCTTGGAAAAAAATCCCAGGCTCAGTTTTTGCAGGTGGGCATAGACCTGCTGCCGCAGGTCGTGGGCGACCAACTCGCCGAGGAATGCCATTTTCCGCAGGCGCAGCCAAAGACAGAACTCGCGGACAACATAGATCAGCCCCAACAGGACGATGACTCCGATAGCTGTTTTGACCACGTTCTCCGGCTGCAATTTCCCTTCCCCAACCGGGCGGATCACCTGGTCGAGAAGATACTTCGTGAAGTAGGGCGGCGCGAGATTGAGCAGGGTCATGATGCTCGCTGCGACCGAGCCGATGATCACCTCCTTGCGGTAGGGCTTGAAGTAGCCGAGCAGTCTCCAGATGACCGCCAACTGGTTTTTTGCGACGGTGGATTGGGCGTCGCGGATCCTTGATGACACCGACTCCGCATAGATTTCATCAGGGTTGGACGGCTTTACAGGGTGGCCATCCAGCTGCTGTTGCAACAAAAACCGCAACTGCTCGAAGGCCCGTTTCTGCCGGTTGGTAAACGTAAACCCGGCGAGCAATTTCTCTTCCTCACCATAGATGCCCAGCCACCCGCCACTGATTCCGGAATCCTCGCGTGCCTGCCGGATTTCCTCCCGACGGATACGTTTCCATCCGGACGAATCAGTCTTGTCGGCAATGACGACCAGCGAATCGGTAACAACGACCCACCTGCCATTCAACTGGAGCGAAGCATCGAAATCCGCCCAGGCATAGAGGAGGATCGTTTCCCCTTCCGCCTCCAACGCGGACCGCACCGCAGCATCAAGCTCTGCCGGTTGATCGAGAAAGCGGCGGATTAGCGATTGGTTGGTGGAGATTTTTCTGAAACTGGACATGCTCGCAAACGGCGATTTCACCCGCTCCCCTCGTCCTTGCCAAGACATCTGATAACAAAACTAGTAAACTGGGAAACTAGGGGTCAGGCTACATTTGCTTTCATTTTGTGAAAAATCACTGATAGCAAGTTTATTGTGGAGGAAATTTAAGGATCTTAATCCACGAATCGCACGAGTTTTCACTAATGGGGAGCGGCTTCACCGAAGAATTTCGTTGTTGGTTCGGTTGTGGTTCAAATGATCAGTGCTTGGGCAGAGCGGCGGGCCGAGGAGGACCTCGGTGTTCCGGGGAAAGGAACATCCCGGCAGTCACAGACAGCCGCTACAAGAAATGATCTGAAAAAAGACTTCTGTTGTCACCGAGGCAAAAGCACTTATCGCAAGATGGTTGATTATCGGAAATGCGATCGCCGTCGGGCTAAACCTGAATCCAGCAGAACTAACCACAGAGAGCACAGAGAACATAGAGGATGATCTGTTTATGATTCGATGTGTTTGAAATGATTTGTGCGATATCAAACAAAAGCCAAAGCCTTTCCTGTAAACTCTGCCACGTCACGCCGGAGCCGCGCAGCGCGTAGGCGGATCCTCCTGTCTAAAAATCCGTTTTCGGGCTTAAAAAAGGCCTCGTTGGGGGAATTGCTTGTAGTGAATCGTCATGTCGGGCATCAAAATACCGTGCTATAAAAATGCAGGAATTTGCACACTGTTGTTCACACCCATGAAATTTTTCTATGACCCCGGATTTGCTGCACCGATTGGCGAGCACATCATGCCGATGCGGAAGTTTGCGCTTGTGGCCGGCGAGGTGCGGGCCTGGTTGCCGCAGGTCATTATAGAAAAACCGGAACCGCTGACCCGGGAGGATTTGTTGAGGGTCCACACGGCCGAGTATGTCGATGCGGTGAGAACCGGCAATCCTCGAGATCTCGCGGAGTCGCAGAAATTCCCTTGGAGCGAGTTGCTTTTTCCAAGCGTCTGCCTCACCGGCGGCGGAGTGCTGGCGGCAGCGCGGAGTGCGTTGGAGAGCGGTGTATCGGCGGCCTTGGCGAGTGGATTCCATCACGCCTGCGCGGATCACGGCGAGGGCTTCTGCACCTTCAACGGCCTTCTGGTGGCGCTTGAGGCGCTTCGCGCGGAAGGGAAAGTCCGCACGGCAGCCATCCTCGACATGGACCTGCACTACGGAAACGGCACGGCATCCCTCGCGGCGTCCCGTCCTTGGCTGCGAGCGCTGTCGATTTACGGCAACGATTATTGGAACAACCAACCCTTCCGCGATGTGCGCGAGCGCCATCACACGGACGGCCCGAATCATTTTTCCGTGCCTTTGATTCCATCGGGAAAAAGCGACCGCGAGGTTCTCCTCGATGCGATGAAGCGGCATCTGCCTTGGCTGATCCAAGACGGCAAGCCGGACATCCTGCTCTACCAAGCCGGCGCCGACCCACTGCGCGACGATCCCTACTCCCCACTTCAACTCACGCACGAAGACTTGGAAGCACGCGACCGAATGGTCTTCGAATTCGCCAAAGCCGAAAACATCCCCGTCGCGTTGGTGCTTGCCGGTGGATACTGCCCCGAAATCGAAAAGGTCGTCCGCGTGCACTTGAACACGGCGAAGGCCTGCTGGGAGGTTTTTGGACAGAATTTAAGAACGGAAACCAAGTAATTAGGCTTCGAGAAAGTAATCATCTTCAAGGTAAAGAGCTTTTTATTTGTGCTATTTGAATTTATAATCAGCCCGCCTACCGCATGCAAATCCCCGCGCACCATTTGCCGCGCTTGATGAGGCGAGGGGTGCCGAGGCCGCATTTTTCGAGGGCGGCGCTGACTTCGGCGGCTTGGCTGACGAGGACGCCGGAGAAGATGAAATGCCCGCCGGACTTGAGTTTTTTCACGAGGCCGGGAGCGGAGGTGATGAGGAGTTCGCTGTAGAGATTGGCGAGGATGACATCGGCTTTCTGAAACGCACCGACGCGGCGGGAATCCGCGATGGAGAAGGCGATTTTCCGGCTGATGTTGGCCTTGGCGTTTTCTTTGGAAACTCGAATGCAGACCGGATCGAAGTCGAAAGCCTCCACGGTGGAGGCGCCGAGTTTTTCTGCCGCGATGGCAAGAATGCCAGTTCCGGTGCCGGCATCGAGCGCCCGCCAGCCTGGGGGGAGCTTAGGGACGATATCGCACAGGAGGCGCAGGCAGGTGGCCGTCGTCGCATGGTCGCCGGTTCCGAAAGCCATGCCGGCGGGAATGAAAATGTCGCGCCCGGTGTTTGCCACAGCGCGAAAGGTGGCGTCATCCGAGTGGATCCGCAAACGCCCGCGAATGGAAAACGGCGGGCGGGCCTGACTTCCAATCCATGCCTCCGGAGCGAGCTGCGTCATTTTTCCTCCAAAGTCGCGGACCAATTGCTCGACGGTCTTCTTGCCGCCGAAAACCTGGATCTTCAGCGCGCTGGATTCCGGCTGCGTGAGCATGACCAAATGCTCGGGGTCGATATGCGAAAGCCTCGCATACCAATCCTCCTCCATCCGTTGCGTGCTCAAGCGGGTCCATCGATACATTGCCATGGGGGGATTAAAGACAAGTCGCCTGGGAATTGCCATCTTCGGCGCTGGCTTTTCATTTTTTCCCATTAGTGGGCAGCCGACTCGCTCGTCTGCTTTTTTAGACTTTGTCACGCTTTTTTTACCTATCACGTTATATCATGCTATTGATTTTAAGGTCTTTTACCCTGAGGGAGTGGTTCTCGACTGCCGAATTTAGGACCAACTGCGTAGGAACGCCTATTTGGCTGGGAGATATCCGATGTGGAGGAGTATAAAAGGCAGGTTGATTCCGTCGCGCAGGGAGGCGCCTCGTTCAATTCCAGAGTTTCCAAGCGAACCACCGGCGTATAGGCCGCCACGGCCTCTGGATAAAAAACCCTCGTCGCTTCGCAGTTTTTCTTTCTCAAGAAGTTCTTGAACAAAAACCGATTTTTGCAACTCACCCTCCAACACCCAGCCTGATCCTCAACTTTAAAGGACCTGGTCGGTTTGAATCCTCAGTTCTGATCGACATGGGTAACGATGCCTAATCGGTTCACCGTGATTTTGTAACACTGCCCTTGGGCGTAGCCTGTGAGTTCGTAGTTTGAGCGGATGATTTTTTTGTTGAGTTGAGCGGATTCGAGGATGAAGCCAGGGGCTTTAGTCTGGGCGGCAGAAAGGATGTTGGCGGGCACCTCATCGTTTGGGATGCTGTTCTCGGCGTCTTTGTTTTCCCCATGGGAGACGACGCGGGCAGCGGTCATGGCTGCACGGACTGGCGGTGGCATGAAACGATCGCCGCCGCATGCAGTCACAAGGGTGAGTGTGGCGATGGCGAGTAGGGTGGCTTGATGGATTTTCATGGTTGGGAAATTTTTTAAGGAATCGATTGGACACAGGCAAGATGATTGGATTCTGATTTCTGGCTGTTTGTCACTTTCAGCGGCAGGGGCATAGGCAGAATAGTCAGGCGTATTTGACTTGAGCCTTCTTGTTAGGCTGTCGGTGCCTGAACAAGTCTTGACGGATTTCGCTGCGGTTCTCATTTTGCGTTGGATGCGACTACTTGACAGCATTCGATGAGACTGCGCCGCTTACTGCTTTTTCTGGCGGTTGGACTTCAGGCATCCTGCATGGTTGGTCCGGATTTCAAGGTTCCGCAGGCGGAGGTGGAAAAGCAATGGCTGGAACGCAAGGCGATCTCGGGCAAACCCTACGGTTCGCCTGAGATTTTTTGGTGGAAGAATTTTAATGATCCCGTTCTGACGCGCTTGGTTCAGATGGCTTATGACAACAACCTGTCTCTGCAAGCCGCCGGGGTCAGGATTTTACAAGTCCGTGCGGCGCTGAACCACAGCATCGGAAACCTGTTCCCGCAGCAGCAGGGCATGTCGGCCAACTTGGATTATGCCTATATTCCGCCGAGCAAGGATGGGTCTACCTTGGGGTCAACGGACCCTGTCATTAATGCGCTGGCTCAGAATTTAAGCCAGCAGAAGCAAAACTTCTCGATCGGCCCGAATCTCCTCACCGACCAGGCATTGTTCGCCGCGACTTGGGAGATTGATTTTTGGGGTAAATACCGCCGCAAGATCGAGTCGGAGAAGGCCAGCTATCTTTCGACCGTCGCCGCCTACGACGATGCGCTCGTTACGCTGATTGGCGATGTCGCGACCACCTATGTGAATATCCGCACAGTTGAGCGAGAGATCGCTATCACAAACGAAAATATCGCGCTGCAGAAAGAAAGCCTGCGCATCGCCCAGGTGCGCTATCAGTCCGGCGAGACGAGTGAACTCGATCCCTCCCAAGCCCAGACGCAACTTCTCAAAACGCAGTCGGAGGTTCCAACTCTGGAAACCTCCTTGCGCCAGCTCAAAAACTCGCTCGCCGTTTTGATTGGCCAGACGCCCGACACGGTTGATGCCATCGTCAAATCCGGCGCGATCCCAAGCGTGCCGCAGACCATCGCAGCAGGTATTCCGCACGACCTTCTGCGTCGTCGCCCCGATGTGCGGCAAGCGGGACTTCAGGCGGCCTCGAAGTGCGCCATGATCGGGGTGCAGGTCGCTGAAATGCTGCCCGCGCTCTCGCTTTCGGGTTCCTTTGGTGGAGCATCAAGCAACATCGGAAGCCAGCAGCTCTCGGACATTTTCAACTTTCAAAACGCCATTGTGAATGTGGGAGGAAACCTCGCAATGCCCATCCTAAACTACGGCCGCCTCATCAACAATGTCCGGGAACGCGATGCCATTTTTCAGGAAGCGATCTTGAATTATCAAAACACCGTTCTCTCCGCGCAAAAGGATGTGGAAAACGGCCTGAGCCAATTCCACAATGGACGCACCAGCACCGCGGTGCTGGCTGATGCGGTGAAGTCGGCCAAGCTGTCGACTTCCCTCGCCCTGGCCCGCTACAAGGCTGGGCAGACCGATTACACAACAGTCCTCAGTGCCGAGCAGGCGCTGCTCTCGGTCGAACTCTCCTACACCAGCGCCCAAAATACTGCCGCACTTGGCGCGGTGAATACCTATCGTTCGCTAGGCGGTGGATGGCAGATCCGCAATGGTGGCGATGTGATTTCCGAAGCCGTCAAAAAGCAGATGGCCGAACGCACGAATTGGGGTCGCATGCTCACGCCGAAGAATCACCTGCCGGCGATCGCTCCCGAAGACCGCCCAGCGGAAAGCGTTTCGAAAAACCGTCCCGTCTGGGATCTTACCAATATCAACAAATGAAATACATCAAGGCCATCGCACTTGTCGTCGCCCTCGTTTTCTCACTCTGCCTGAGCGCCTGCGGAAAAAAGAACGCAGGTCCCGAGTTGAAAGCCCAGCCAGTCACTGTCGTCCATCCAAAGGAGACCGCAGTGACTGACCACATGGATTTCACCGGAACAGTCGGAGCGGTTCAGAGCGTGAATATCGTGGCGCGCGTGGAAGGCTTTCTCGAAGACATCTATTTCAAGGACGGCTCCTATGTCAGCAAAGGCACGCCTCTTCTTAAAATCCAGCAGGATCAATACATCGACCAACTGAAAATTTACCAAGCGCAACTCGCCTACAACACGGCCGAATACCAGCGCCAGGTTGAAATGCTGAAACAAAACGCGACCAGCGAAATGAGCATGCAGAAGTATCTCTCCGAGATGCAGCAGTCGCAGGCTCAAGTGGCCCTCGCCCAGTTGAATCTCGATTACACAACCATGAACGCGCCATTCGACGGTCTTCTTGGCGAACATCAGGTGGATGTCGGCAACCTTGTCGGCAACAGCCCTGTGAATCCCACGCTGCTCGTGAACATCGAGCAGATCATTCCCATTTATGTGAACTTTTCGATCAACACGCGAGATGCTCTCCGCCTGCGAGAGATGATGCGAGCGGAGGGAATGGTCCACAAGGATGCCGTCGGAAAGACCCCTGTATTCGCCCAACTCGAGAATGAAACGGGGTTTCCTCATGAAGGCATTCTCGATTTTGCAAACAACAGCGTCGACACCTCGACAGGAACGATCCAGCTGCGCGGCCTGTTTCCGAATAAGGAGCGCATTATGTTCCCGGGTCTTTTTGCTGCCGTCCGCATCCCGCTCGGACCACCCAAGCCGGGCCTTGTGATACCCGATGCCGCTGTGCTCAGTGACCAAGAGGGCGACTATGTTTTTGTCGTGAATTCCCAAAACACCGTTGAACGCCGCTCGATCGTGAAAGGTCCGCTCAACGGCTCCGAGCGCGCCATCGCTCAAGGCGTCGCGGCAACCGACCGCGTTGTCGTGGGCGGAATTCCCAACATCGGCGTCGGCCAAAGCGTTCAGGCCACTCTCCAATCCCAGTCAGCCGATTAGACGCGCTGCGTCGCACACTGGATGTTCTCACAATTTTTCATCGAAAGGCCGGTTCTCTCGAATGTCATTGCCTTGGTGATGATGCTCCTCGGCGGCATCGCCATCGTGACTCTCCCGGTGGCGCAGTTTCCCGCCATCACGCCGCCGACCGTAATGGTCACCGCCTTTTACCCTGGAGCCAGTGCCCGCACGGTGATCGAGAAAGTCGCTCTCCCCATCGAGCAGCAGGTGAATGGCGTGCCCGGCATGATCTACATGTCCTCTTCGTCCTCGGATGGTGGGAACTACGCTCTGACCGTGTCCTTTGAAATCGGCACCGATCCTGACTCGGCGCAGATTCTCGTGCAAAACCGCGTCGCGGCTGCCATCGCCCAACTGCCCTCGGCCGTTGAGACCCAGGGCGTCGTCACGCAGACGAAATCCACAGCTATTCTGCAGCTCATCACGCTGACCTCCCCGAGCAATAAGTTCGATGCGCTTTATCTCAACAACTTTGCCACTCTGAATCTACAGAATGAACTCTCGCGCATCCCCGGCGTGGGTGGTGTGACGGTCTTCGGCGTGGGCGAATACAGCATGCGAGTCTGGCTCAACCCCGATCAACTCGAGCAGCGCGGCCTCGTGCCAAGCGACATCGTCACAGCCCTCCAACAGCAAAATACAGAGGTCACAGCCGGACAACTCGGCGCCCCGCCTGCCAGCGACTCGCAGGCATTTCAGTTCACCATCAATGCCAATGGCCAACTCAATCAGGTCGCAGAGTTCGAGGACATCATCGTAAAATCGGATGCCGAGAACGGTGGGCAAATCACACGCTTGCGCGATGTCGCCCACATCGAATTGGGGGCGGTTTCCTATGGCCAGTTCTCCCAATTCAACGGCCGCCCGACAGGCGGAGTGGCGATCTATCAGCTTCCCGGCAGCAACGCGCTCGATACGGCAAAGCAGGTGAGGGCAAAACTCGAAGACCTTTCGAAAACATTTCCAGCCGGACTCGAATACGCCGTGCCTCTCGACAATACCAAGTTCGTCGCGGAATCCGTGCAGGAGGTTTACAAAACGCTCCTCGAGGCAGGCCTGCTCGTCCTGCTGGTCATCGTGGTTTTTTTGCAGGATTGGAGGGCCACGCTCGTGCCTGCAACGACCGTGCCGGTGACCATCATAGGAGCCTTTGCCGGCATGGCGCTCATGGGATTCACTATTAATACCCTCACTCTTTTTGCCATCGTGCTGGCCATTGGAATTGTGGTCGATGATGCCATCGTGGTGGTGGAGGGGGCCTCGAAACACATCGAAGGCGGCAAGTCGCCGAAGGATGCCGCCATTGCCGCGATGAATGAACTTTTCGGTCCCATCGTGGGCGTCACCCTGGTGCTCATTTCTGTCTTCCTACCAGCCGCTTTTTTGCCCGGCATCGTTGGCCAGATGTATCGCCAATTCGCACTCGTCATCGCTATCACCGCCATCCTGAGCGGCATCAATGCGGTGACGCTCAAGCCAACCCAATGCGCCCTCTGGCTGCGGCCGCATGATCCCTCGAAACGCAAAAATGCCTTCTTCCGGGGATTCAACGCGCTCTATGAACCGCTCGAGCGCTGGTATGCCGGTTTGATTGGCCGAATGGTTCACCGGAGCGGGCTGATGACCCTGATCGCCGCCGCCCTCATCACGCTGGCGCTGGCCGGTTTTTTCCGGACACCCACGGGCTTCCTGCCCACGGAGGACCAAGGCTATGTCATGGTGGCCGTCCAGTTGCCCGATGCCTCCTCGCTCGGACGCTCCCGCGCCGCGATGGATTCTCTCGCCAAGGCCATTCAAAAAGTCCCCGGGGTGGCGGATACGATCGTGGTTGGCGGCAGCGGCTCATCGCCGATCGATGCCAGCGCGTCCCTATTCAACTCGGGCGTGATCTACGCCGTGCTGAAACCCTCCGATGAGCGCGGCCGCGCCGAGAATTTCCATGTGGTGAAAGCAGGGATTATGAATGCGGTGGATGCCATCCCCGAAGCGAATTGCCTCGTCTTGCTCCCGCCGCCGATCCAGGGCCTGGGGCTTTCCGAGGGTTTCCAGATGCAGATCGAAATGACCAACGGTTCCTTTGACTATGCCCGCTTGCAAGGCGTGACGGAGTCGATCGTGGCTGAGGCGCAGAAACATCCCGAAGTGGAGGGTGTGCTCACGCCTTTCCGCGCAGGGGTTCCTCAGATTAACCTCACGCTGAATCGACGCGAAGCCGTGACCTACGGCGTCCAGGTGAGCGATGTTTTCGATGCACTCCAGACCTTCCTCGGATCCACCTATGTGAACCAGTTCACAAAATTCGGACGAACATTCGATGTCTATGCACAAGGCGACTCAGCCGCTCGCATGACCGAGGCGGCGATCAAGAACTACACCGTTCGCAACGCCAGCGGGAAGATGGTTCCACTTGGCTCGCTGGTCTCCATGTCTCCCGGCTTTGGCCCCTCTTCCATCCCTCTCTACAATCTCTACCCCTCTGCAGCGATCCTCGGCTCGTCCGGCGAGGGATTCAGCTCCGGTGAGGCCTTGCGAGTCATGGAGGACATTGCGACACGCCTCTTGCCGCAGGGTACGCGCTTCCAGTGGACCGCCCTTTCGTATCAGGAAAAACTCACCGGCGCCGCGACTGTGGCGGCATTTGTTCTCGCCCTGGTTTTGGTTTACTTCGTCCTCGCTGGCCAATACGAGAGCTGG